>JAPOYW010000066.1 GCA_026706425.1 Gammaproteobacteria bacterium | reverse complement strand
GTCCGGCCTTTGCCGATGAGTGGACGTCGTTCGAGCTGACCGACGTGTCGGCCACCTCAATGTATGCTCTGGAGCATACGATGTATGCGGATCGCATACGTTGATGTATGCAGATTGCATACGGCTGAGATGCTATCCGGACTCGTGTCAAGGTCCTGCCCAACGCTCTGGCTATCGAAACTCCAGCATTGAATTTCCTCAGTTGTGGTCGTTGGTCCCCGAAACGGCGACGCCGCCGCTGCTGGTAGGTTCGGACATTGTGTAACGAACGTGGGAAGGAAATTGGGCATGCAGCTTCGCATCCACCGGGGGACGAAGGAAATCGGCGGAACTTGCATCGAAGTTGAAGCGCAGGGAAAGCGGATCGCACTCGACGTCGGACTACCCCTCGACGCGCCCGACGACCAAGACGCGCACGGGGATCTGTTGCCGGCGGTGCCCGGCTTTCGTGAGCGGAACGATACCCTGCTGGGCGTTCTCATCTCCCATCCGCATATGGACCACTATGGCCTGGCGCGACATATCCGTCCCGAAGTTCCGATCTGGATTGGCGAGGAGGCGCACAACATCCTGGAGGCGGCGAGTCGCTATGTGCCGAACGGCCACGCCTTCACTACCCCGCGCTTCATCGCTAACCGCAAGCCTGCAGAAATCGGTCCCTTCCGGGTCACTCCGTTTCTCGTCGACCACAGCGCGTTTGACGCCTACGCCCTGCTGATCGAGGCGGACGGCAAGCGGGTCTTCTACTCCGGCGACTTCCGGGGGCACGGCCGCAAGAGAAAGCTGTTCGAGGCGATGCTCAGGAACCCTCCGGGCGACATTGACGTGCTGCTGATGGAGGGAACCACCGTCGGCCGAACGGGGCTGGGCGAAGGGCCCGCGACTGAAGACGATCTCGAACGGAGTTTCGTACAGGCGTTCAAGGAGACGAAGGGCCTGCATTTTGTCTGGACCTCCTCGCAGAACATCGACCGGCTGGTGACCATCTTCCGTGCCGCCAAGCGGACCGGTCGCGTGCTGCTGATCGACCTCTACACCGCCGTGCTTCTCCGGGCGACCGGCCGCGACAGCATTCCGCAATCCGCTTGGAGCGATGTCAGGCTCTACATCCCGCACCGCCAGCGGGTGTTCATCAAGAAAAAGAATCTTTTCGACGACCTCAGGCAGCACAGCGTGAACCGCGTGTTCCCGAAGGCCCTGCCGGGCCTGGCAGAACGGGCCGTCATGCTGTTCCGCCCCATGGCGATGACCGACACGGGCATTCAGGCAGTCCTGGACGGGGCCGCGTTCACCTACTCAATGTGGACAGGCTATCTGAAACAGGAAGGTTCGCGCAGGGTGCTGCAATGGCTTGAGGGCCACGGCATTCCCTGCCAGACCATCCACACTTCCGGCCATGCCTCCGTCGCTGACCTCGAACGCTTCGCTGCGGCGCTGGCGCCGCAGGCGCTGGTTCCCATTCATTCCTTTGAGACAGACCGGTTCAGGGACTTCTTCAAGAATGTGGTTCAACGTGATGACGGCGAGTGGTGGGAAGCCTGAGTTCGGGAGGAGTTACCGATGAACAGTTTCAATCGCGGGCTGGACAGCACGTTTGTTGCTGCCTTCAACGAAGAGTACGACGGAAGCGGCTGGCTTCGAGGACTGGTGGATGACAAGGATATTTTTCTGGCGGTTCGTCAGAACTACGTGAATTTCTACCATCTTGGCAGCAGCCTGCTGAAACTGGAGTGCCTGAACGGCGCATTGGTCGGTCAGATTCACTACAAGTACCTGCTGCGGCCCGACGCGGACAATCCATACATCAAGACCCTGAATGGCCGGCCTGATCTTCCGAATGATGCGAAGGAACTGTTCCTGCTCGGTTTCGAAGACGTCAAAGCACTCAAGACAGCAGCACGGCCATACGCGGGGCCGGAAAAGACCGGCGTCCACAACATTGTCCGCGACAATCCCAACATTCTCGATGTTGAGATCGCATTCGGGACCGGCGGTGCCGATGAAGCCAGAGCTTCAGCACCACGCGTGGATTTTGCGGCCATACGCTGTGCCAACGAACGTGCGACTGTCGTCCTGTACGAAGCCAAGCACTTCGACAACCGTCAGGCGTTGAGGTCAGAACAGGGCAACGTTCCAAAGGTCGTCGAACAGATCGAGGCCTATTCCGACCTCTTGGAGACGTACCGTGAGGAGGTGATCACAAGCTACCGCTGCGTTTGCTGCAATCTGCTGGCATTGCGGGGCCTAGCCGAGCGCCACCCCGAGCGTCAGGCGATGCTGAAAAAAATCGCCGACGGGTCGCGGAAGCTCAAGCTCGACCCCCATCCGCGGTTGGTGGTATTTGGCTTCGATGCCGACCAGAGGAGTGGGGATAACTGGCGGCCACATCGCGACCGGCTCAGGAAACTACTGAATGGAAGGCTTCTGCTGAAGGGGCACAGCGAGAAATTCGTGCGCGGCATATCTCGATGATTCGCCAATTTTGCTGCGGTGGTTGTCGGGAGCAGTAGTTCTGCGTCAGACCCGCGGCGTTGGCGACCACACCCGCGGTCTGTTCGGTGACGACCGGCAGGGCACAATCGTTGAGGCTGGCGGCGAGCGCCAAGGTTCGGGGCAGGCGAAGGCGCCTCGATCAATCTGAAAATTCGAGGTCAATCGTACTCCGGGAGCAAGCGGGTAGCGGCTCGTTCGGCGCATGCTGGATATGGCAGGACTGTGTCAGAAAGGGCACCTGCGGGCGGCGGCAGACCGGTCATCAGATCAAGCCAGGTAGTCCGCCCACTCCTGCATCAGCGCCCGGCGCCGCTCGAACAGGTCCGAGCGCCGGTAGGCGGCCTCGACCCGGTCGGAGTTGACGTGCGCCAGCGCCAGCTCGCACACCTCGCGCGGCGCGTCCGTGCATTCCGCCGCCCAGTCGCGGAACGAGCTCCGGAACCCGTGCGGCACCGCCTTGACTCCAAGCTCCCGCAGCAGCTTGGACAGCGTCGAATCGCTGACCGGCCGGTGCCGGGCGGTCGGAAAGACGAGACCCGTTCCGCCCGTGTGCCCGTGCGCCTCCCACAGGATCTCCAGCGCCCGGTCCGACAGCGGCACCCGATGCTCCCGCGCCCCCTTCATGCGGCCCCTCGGGATCGTCCAGGTGCCGGCCTCCAGGTTCATCTCTGACCAATCCGCGCCGCGGACCTCCCCGGACCGCGCCGCGGTCAGGACCAGGAACTCGAACGCCGCCTTCGTCGCCCAGCCCGCCCGCACGGAACTCCGCACCGCGCGGACCGCGCCCGCCACTTCACGGAACGGCAGCGCCCGGTGGTGCACCCGCGGCGGGTTGCGCTTCGGCAGCGCCGCACCGATGGCGTCGCCGGCGGGATTGTCCGGGCGGTATCCCTCGGCCACCGCCCACTGCATCACTGCGCTGATCCGCTGCCGGACCCGCCGGGCGGTTTCGTGCTTCTCCACCCAGATCGGGACCAGCACCGCCATCACGTCCGCCGTCGTGATCCGGTCGACCGGTTTCGAGCCCAGCCGCTTCATCGCGTAGTCCCGGAGCGACGCCCGCCACTGGGCCTCGCTCTTGCCCACGCCCTTCCAGCCGTCGCGGTGGATCGCGATGACGGTATCGACGGCGGCCGCGAACGTGGGCGCGCGCTGGGCGCGCTTCAGGGCGCACGGGTCGCCGCCCGCCCGCGCCAGCCGCCGGTTGGACAGCGCCTGCTCGCGGGCCTCCGCCAGGGGGACCAGCGGGTACCCGCCGAGCCCGAGCTGGCGTTCGCGGCCGTGCACCGCGAGGCGCTGGACCCATTGGCGGGTGCGGGCCGGCGTCACCCGCAGGTTGAGGGTCGGACAGCCGCCGTCGCGGTAGAATCCCGGGGCGGCAGTCCGGACGAAACGATCGGTGAGTGTGCGTGCCATTTCCAAGCCTGTGCGCGTCAGTTTATATACGGATACATCTACTCCGTGAACACGGGCTTTGTCAAGCATGAAAAGAACATATTAGGAACATCTGACATGAGGGAACATCCCTAACATACTGTTACAGCATGGGACATATGTGACCTGAAGAACGAAGGAGGTCTCTCAAGCATGATTGCAACGGCGGTCTCTCCCTCCGCCATAGCCGTTTCCAATTTTGGGGCGGATTTGCTGATTTGTTCTGCTGCTTGACGTGGAGCTGGATTCCAGTAGTTCGTGTAACAACAGATGGTTATTGCTTCCAGCAAGACCGAGTTAGATCTTCGGCTTGCAAAAGATCCGGACCTAATCGGATGGTTTTGAAAGGGATTCATCCCTGTCGGTGCGTTCTTCGGACTGCCTGACGGGATGTCGAACGCGCTGCTGGTGCAGGCCTTTTCGCCTGTCCAGTTGCTCAGGGCCTGACCAATTGACGACCGCGGTGTCGGCGAGCGCCGCCGACCGGAAGGCACTCGATCAGCAAGTGCCGC
Organism: Gammaproteobacteria bacterium; assembly: GCA_026706425.1. GTDB lineage: Bacteria > Pseudomonadota > Gammaproteobacteria > Pseudomonadales > Azotimanducaceae > VXYL01. The sequence goes on along the minus strand of JAPOYW010000066.1, from coordinate 4,170 downwards.
TCAACTGGCCGACCAAGCCTGATCGACAAGGTGAACTTGCGGACAGGCGTAGGTGCCGACGCGAACCGGCGGAGAGTTTCTCCGCCGATCACTTGTCACGCGCTGTTCCGGCTCGCCAAGGCTTGATCGGACGGCGCTGCCGTGTCGGCCTGGCGGGTGCCGGTCAAGTGGCAGCTGTGGCACAGGTCTGAAGCAGCCGAGCACCGGCCTACATTCCAACTCCGCGTGATGGTCAAGCCCGGAGCTCCATCGGCTGAAACGGACTTGCTATTACACTTATTTCTGTTATTTTCGAAATTACACTTGGGGGGCCGACCCGTACGCCACTATCGAGGTTCTTGGATTTCACGGGAGAGGAGGATCGGGATGAGCAACGCTACCAACGCGACGGACTTGGCACACCGTCTTCCAACGCAGGACGAGATCGCGTGTGCAGCGCAAGCGATAACGGCGCTCGCCGACGCGCGGGCCGGGAACAGCGTCCTCGCCATTCAGTGCGAAGACGGCGAGGCCGTTCGCCTGGCGCCCGCGATCGCCGATCTGGTGCTCGATCTTCTGGGCGGTGTCGCATCGGGCCGTACGGTCACGCTCGTCCCCACCAACGCGATGCTGACCACGCAGCAGGCGGCCGACATCCTAGGTGTCTCGCGCCCGCACCTCAGCAAGCTGCTCAAGTCGGGCACGATCCCGTTCGTTCCGGTTGGTGCGCACCGGCGTGTCCTGCACGCCGATCTGATGGCTTACATCGACCGTCGTGACGCTGCGCGCCGTGACGCGCTCGACGATCTCGCCCGTCTTGGTCAGGAGTTCGATGCGTCTTGATGCGTCTCGCGGACCGTCGTGTCGCCCTGTTGGATGCGAACGTCCTCTTCCCGTTCCGCAAGCGAGACATTCTCTTGCGCTTCCACCGCGCCGGATTGTTCCGGGCGCGATGGACCGAACGGATTCTCGACGAGTGGACGCTGAACCTCCTCGAATAAAAGCCGCATCTTGAGCCAAGCGTCGGCTCGCAGCGGCGCGCCATGCGCGAGCATTTTGCGGAAGCGCTGGTCACCGGATACGAGCCATTGATCGAGACGCTTGAACTGCCGGATCCCGACGATCGCCATGTCCTGGCGGCGGCCATCCGTTGCGGCGCGCAGTACATCGTCACCGACAACCTGGCTGACTTTCCGGCCGAGGCTCTCGCGCGCTTCGATATCAAGGCGATCGATGCCGACGGGTTTCTGTCCGCGACGTTCGACCGCTATCCCTCCGCAGCGCTTGACGTGCTGCGCACCCTGCGAGAGACGTATAGCAATCCGCCCTTCACCCCGTCGGAGTTCGTTCGCGACCTGACGGCGAAGGGGCTTCCCCGGCTCGCTGCGCTGACAGACGAACACCGGGACGAGCTCGAGAGGAAAGCGCTGCTCCGTCGGTAACCGTCATCCGCCCGGGATCCGGCGCGGCCTCACCACCAACGTCCGGGCGGCAGGCACGCGCTGTCGACACGGCCGCTACGGCATTACCGAAGCGATCCGTTCCGAACCCAGGTATTCGATGCGCGCGTCGTGGGTCGGATTCCCGGACGCGATTGGTATTCCCGGACCGCCTCCGCAGGCCGGTGCAGCCGCGCCGCGCGCATCGCCGCCTACCGTCGCGCGGTGAGCCTGACCCCGATTCGGTTTTCCGGGTCATCGTTGGCCGGCAGTAGCCGCGAGGCCTCGAAGCGCAGGTCCAGGTTCCCGCGCCGAGCCCCGACCAGCTCCCAGCCGAGACCGAGCCCCACTCCGTGCTCGGGCGCCGCATCCCCGTCCAGCTGCTCGTGCCGCGCACCCTCGACGTCGAGCCCGAACACCAGCCCGGCGTCGCGGGCCTCCAGCAGACGCCAGGCGTGGATGTACTCGCGGCCCGTCTCCGTGAGCGCCAAACCGAACTCCGGCACCCCCGTCCAGCTGCCGCCGAACAGCGCGATGCCGTAGCCGAGCCGCGCCTCCAGCATGCGCCGGCCCAGCCCGTCATCGTCCGCCGCGGCCAGCGCGCGCGCCGCCCCCGGCCTCAGCAGCGCGTCCATGCCGCCCGTCGCCTCCGACCCGACCGCCTGGCGGAGCGTCAGCTTCGGGCCCCGGTCGCTGTCGGGCGACGGGTCCCAGGCCAGCGAACCTGCGAAGCCCCGCTCTCCCAGGCGCCTGTCCTCGTGCGTCAGCAGACCCCGTGCAGCAAACTCGGCCCGCATCCCGAACGAAGGATCGGCCCACAGGAGCCTTGCCCCGATATCCGTACCGAACCCGGTCTCCGCGTCGCCTCCGTCATGGCGCGCCCCGATCTCCAGCGTCGGCACCAGCGTCCCGAGGCCGCGCCACGTCCCCTCGAGGCCCAGACGCAGACGCGTCACGTCCGCCTCCGACGCCCCAAGGCTGCCGCCGATCCCGCGCACCTCCTCCGAGGTCGTGCGCACGACCAGCGCATCCGACGTGACGCTGAGCTCCAGACCGCCCTCGGCCGGCGCCTCGGCAACGACCCCGCGCCCGCCCAGCGCCGCCATCGTGAGCGCCATGTCGGTCTCGATCGGCGCCTGGCCCTCCGGGGTCAGCGTCAGCGTTCCCGCGCCGTAGCCGGCGACCCCCCACAGCGACAGCCGCTCGCTCGCCGCGTAGCGCCCCCAGGGGTAGAGACCCGTCAGCGTCGTTTCCACCGCGCCGCCGCCGTCCGGGCTCCGGTAGTCCCCCTCGCCGAGCGAGTGCGCCACCACCAGACCGGCGGTCCCACGGCCCCGCGTGACGTCCGCCCCCAGCATCGTGCTCGCCACCTCGCCGTCGAGCGTGAGATCCTCCTCGCGCCCGTCGAGGCGCGTGAGCGCCCCACGGCCCCACACCGCGCCGAAGCCGCCGGCCGCACCGCCGGCCGAGAGCGAGAACGAGGAGCCCGTCAGAAGCTCGCGCTCCGTCCCCGCGCGCGTCTCGAAGCCGAGCGCGTCCTCCTGCGCGCCCCTTAGCCACGCGGCGAGCGTGCCGGGCCCGGCGTCTGCGTCGGCCGGCGAAGACTCCTCGCCCCAGGCCGCCGCCTCGCCGCCGATTCGCTGCCCGCCGAGGGTGAGTTCCATGCCGGGCGCCCGTGCCGCCCCCATCCGGCCCTCCACCGCATCGATCACTTGGTCCGCAACCGTGCGCCCGAAGCGCGCAAGCCACGCAGCCGGTATCGGGTCGTCGTTGACGATGGTGCCCGTCGCCTCCCCCCGGTTGATGGTGATGGTCCTCGACGCGTCGTCGCACAGTTCCGCGTCGCTGATCTTGACCTTCACCGTCTCCCCGCCGTCGTCGATCGAGTCGTCGAGGATGCGCACGAATTCGGTCCACTCGGTGACCCCGGGCGGCTGCCACAGCGTCGACTTCGGACGCTGCAAGTAGTCGACCCCCTCGATCGCCGTGCCGGTGTCGAGGGTCTCGAAGTCGTAGCAGACATGCTCGTCCAGCGACCGCGAGAGCTCGATGGTGAAGTGCAGCCAGCCGCCTCTCTCACTCCCCCACGCGTTCTCGATCCGCATGTTCACGTCCGGCAACGGGGTCCTGCTGCTCGCGGGCGCGTCGATCGTCCCCGTCGCCTGCCCCGTGGTGATCGACAGCGGGCCGAACTCGGCCCCCCGGGGTGTGATCACCCGCGCATTGGTGATCTCGACGTTCACCGTCTCGCCGGCGTCGTTGTCGGCATCCTCCATCAACGCAACCGAACCCGGTCGCACCGTTTCCCCTGCCGGGAAGACGATCCGGTAGCTCGCCTCCTGGTAGTCGGCGTTCGCGGTGGCGGTGCCGCCCGAAACGGTCCGGAAGTCGACCGCGATGGTCGCGCTCACGGCCTTCGACAGGCTGACGTCGAAGGCGAGGTTGGCGGAATCCTCGGTGCCGCTGGTGTCGGCGATCGTGAGGCTCGGCAGGCTGCCGAGGTCGGGCGGCTCCGTATCGGTGCTCAGGGTCAGCTGAGGCGAGCCGTCGAGCTGCCCCCCGCCCTCGGTGCACAGGGCGCCCGTCTCGCTACAGGGCCGGTTGCCGCGCAGGGTAACGGTGACGGGCTTCGTCTCGTCGGCCGGCGCCACGTTCATGCGCCAGTGATTGCTGTAGAGATTGCCCCCTGCGCGCTCCTTGTGGATGCGCTTCGCCTTGACCATGTGCCCGTTGGTCACGCTGAAGGCATGAT
>JAPOYW010000432.1 GCA_026706425.1 Gammaproteobacteria bacterium | reverse complement strand
GCGTTGATGCGCGCCTCGATGGCATAGCCGTCGTCGCCGATCGCCAGATCCTCGATGCTCTCCCCCGCCGCGTTGCGCAGTGGCTCGCCGACGATGTCCACGCCGGAAACCCATTCGGTGACGGGATGCTCGACCTGCAGCCGCGTGTTCATTTCCATGAAGTAGACCTCGCCGGAGTCGAGGTCGTAGATGAACTCCACGGTCCCCGCGCCGACGTAGCCCACGGCATCTGCAAGGGCCGCAGCATGGCGACGGACCGCATCGTCCTGTTCGTCGGGCAACATGGTCGAGCCTGACTCTTCGATCACCTTCTGTTTGTCGCGCTGCACGCTGCAGTCGCGGAGCCCAAGTACCTGGGTCGTGCCGCGGGAATCACGCAGCACTTGGACCTCGATGTGGCGCAACGACGTGACGTATCGCTCGAGGTAGACATCGCCGTTGCCGAACGCCGCCCGCGCCTCCACCGACACGCGGTGAAAGGCCTCGTGGAAGTCGTCGGCGGTGTCGACCACCTGAATGCCCTTGCCACCGCCGCCGTGCACGGCCTTGATCAGCACGGGGTAGCCGATGGCCGCCGCGGTCTGTGCCGCGCGGTCGCCGTCGGTCAGGATGCCGTGGCTGCCCGGCACGACGGGCACGCCATGTTCCAGCGCCGTGGCGATCGCATTCGACTTGTTGCCCATGGTTTCCATGCTCGCCACCGGCGGGCCAACGAAGTTGATGCCGCGAGAGCGCACCAACTCCGCGAACTGCGCGTTTTCGGACAGGAATCCGATTCCCGGATGCAGCGAGTCGACACGTTCGTCTTCGGCGATACGCACCACCGAACGGGCGTTCAGGTAACTCTCGTCCGGGGTGTTGCCGCCGATGCAGACAACGGCGTCGTTCGCGCCGAGCATGTCAACCGGCACCGACTCCATGTCCGGATCGGACTGCACCAGCACGACGGCGACGTCGTGCTTCTGTGCGACGCGTAGGAGCTTAACCGCCGTGCAGCCCCTGGCGTGAACCAGCATCTTCTTGACCGGGCGGAACAGATCGCGTTCGCTGAACTGTCGGCGCGGGGTTATCGCGGGCTTCTCCTGGGTGAGCACCCCCGCCATGATCCGGTTGACCACGTTCTCCACGGTTTCCTGGGGAACCGGAATCTCGGGGTCGACCTTGCGCAGGTCGTCATCGAGATCGGGCAGGAACGGGTGCTTGACGAGGCCTTGCATCGACCCCGGTTCGTTGAACAGGTAGTTGGAAAGATGGGAGTCCGAAGGCAGGTAGCTCGACACGACGATTTGGCCTGCGAAGGGCATGCTGGCCCCCGAGAAGTAGTAGGTCTGGACCAGCGGATGCGTGACGAAACTCGCTTGCGCGCCGCCGGTGCAATCGCCGAAACCGAAAACGATTACCGGCAGGTCGTAGTCGCGCACGAATCGGGTGATGCGATCGTTGATCGCCGCCATCGAAAACAGGGCGCCGGCACCCTCCATAGTCTGCATGCCGCTGGACGAAATGAAGCACACGATGGGCAGGTTCTGTTCCGCACACGCAACCAGCAGCTTGCAGAATTTCTCGGCGCTTGCCATGTCGAACGCACCGGCCTTGAACTCGAGATTGGAGATCACGGTGCCGACGCGCAAGCCCTCGGCGCCGTTGTCGAAACGGCCGATTCCGGTGACGACACCACAGGGCGCCATGCCCTTCTGCAAGGCTCCTTCGATGGACACCCGCAAACCCGGGAAACGGTGCGGGTCCGAACTGATGAGATCGCCGTTCAATTCCTCGAAGTCGGTGAAGAACCGCTCAATGAACGCGCCATAGCTGGTTACCTTGGCTCGCTTGTAGCGCTGCAGCGTTTCCCGGATAAGCAGATCCCGATAGGCCTGAACTAGGCGATTCCAGAAATCCTTGCGACGACCGATATTGCGCGGTGCGATGCGACCGTCGTAGCGCCGCCCCTCCCATTCCGACTGCAGGTACGAGGCGAGCAGTTTCTCGAACATGAACGTGACCACGACGAAGAGCGTGTCCGATACGTGGGGACTTGCGTTCTTCTTCCATTCCTCGACGTCCCGGAAGAAACGGTTGGAACGAGGCATCTTCGAAGTCCTCATGTACCAGTCGAAAAACTGCGTCCTGAAACGTTGGCCTGCAGCGTCGTCCTGGGACAGACTCGTCGACGCTTCGACCAACGCCGTTTCGATCAACCGGCCTAGCGAGGTCTTCGATAGCGCGCGCGTCGACTCCGCTTCCTCGGCGATGGACTCGAGATTGGCGATCAGGTGATCGTAGACCTGATCGAAGAGCAGCAGATTCTCGCACTCCCGCGCGAAGTCATCGCGCAACTCTTCGTGAAGCACGACGTCGACGACGGTCATCTCGGGCAAAGCGGGTTCGCGACCCTCAGTCTCGCCCTCCATACCCGTGCCGAGACGGTCGTCGAGGATCAGGCGGTTCGCGACAATGGGCGACGCCTCGCCGTTGACCGCCTCGCGTGCCTGGGACGACAACGATCCGCCCAGCGTCGACTCTGCCAAGGGACCCTCGGTGATCGACATGTTGAGTTCGGCGGCAAGTTGCTCCCGCAGGTAGGCGTCCGACTTGTCGGCGACATCGCTGAACAACTTCATGCCTTCGTGCGTGAAGCGCTGGCGCAGTGCTGGCCCGAGTACTTCGTCCTCGCGAATCGCGTCGATCAACGTACGCGGTTCATCGAGTTCCGAAACCCTGAACAGATGCCGCGTCTCCGAGACGTTTTCTGCGAAAGACTTGAGCGAGCGGAAATTGCCCGAGGCGTCGTTCTTCCATCGATTGTAGAGGTACATGCCCACGGTAGAGATGAGCGTTCGGCGGGCGTCCTCGTAGTTCTGGCGACGTTCACCGAAAATGAACTGCATGATCCGGCCACGTTCGTCGTGGACCGTCTGCTTTCGATCGACATAGTTCTTCCACGTACGGGACAGGGAATCGTCGTAGATCACTCGGTCCGGATCCTGGAGCCAACGCAGGAAGGTCTCGCGTCGTTCGCGGTCGGTGCGCGCGGCCAGTTCGCCCGCCGGCAGTTCCTGTTCCGACAATCGTCCGTAGGACTGGGTGGACGTCGCCTTGATGCGTCGCCGCACCCGCAGGTAGCGCAGGTAGCGGTAGGCGATTCCGAAGACGTTTAGGTATTCGGTGGGGTTCTTGGTCAACTTCAGCGCGGCGCTCGCCTGCACCTTGCGCAATCGTTCGGACGGATTCAGATAGCGCCCGATGCTGCGACGGTATTCGTCGAGAACGTAGGGATTCTCCCGCACGAAGCGCTTGATCCCCTCCTCCACGTGTTGAATTCCCGACACGATGGCGAGACGCAGGTTTTCGATGTCCTCGCCGGGAACGTAGTCGATGATCGCGTCGATATTGCCCTGCCGGCGAAGCTCGTAGGGCGACAACCCGACCTGCTTCGCGCACTGCTGCCAGGACAGGTTCAGCCGCCGCGCGATGCTCGCCAGTCCCTTCGGCTGGATGGTGCTGAACACGCCATCGCGCAACGACAGGATCAGGTTGCTGGCGGCAAGCGGAATCGCACCGCCCGAGTAGCCGAGGCCGTAGACCACGCCCAGATTCGGAACATCGGTGTTGGACATTTCCGCGATCAGGCGGGAAATGCTGTGCGACTGGTTGTTCTTGTTGGCAATCTCGTCGCCGGCCGCGCCCGGCGTGTCCATGAGACTGACGATTGGCAGGGAGCGGTTGGCGAACTCCACGATGGCGTGGGCGGCCTGCAGATGGTGCTCCGGCATCCATTCGCCGCTGCGCACGGCCCGGTTCTGCGCAATGAAGCCGATACGCCTCGGCTGGCCATCGAAATCCATCGTGACCTCGGCGGCGTAGAACGGTCCGTCGCGGTCCTCGCTCACCACCTCGCCGAGCCGACGAATGACGTCCGGTGCGGGAATTCGCTTGGGGTCTTCCGCGTTGGAAACAACCGCCTCGATATAGGAGTCGATGTCCATGTTGTCGAGCACTTCGGCTTGACGCAGGACCTCCGCCTCGGTCAGGACGCCGCGTAGGGGCGGATCGAACTCCTTCTCCGCCTCCGGGACCAGCGACGAATCCTGGGCGAGGTTTTCCGCGATCAGATACAGATCGCCTAGGGCATTCTTGTCCATCGATCTATCGCGCTTTGCGGTGCTGTCCGCATGCGGTTTCCCTCCGCTTGCTACTCCGTGGTTAGAGTCCCTGACTCTCTAAAGTTGCTCAATCGCTGGGCGCTGTATAGTAGGGTGTGAACGATTCCACAAACTCCGTGCTAAATCCAGCATCGGATTGACACCGATTTTCGCCCCCAAAATCACCGCGATACCCGACATGTCTCACTCCGCCGACCAGGCTCTCGCCATCGCTGTATTGACGGTTTCGGACACCCGGGGACCCGACGAGGACACCTCGGGCGACCTGCTCGTCGACCGGCTCGAACAGGCCGGCCATCGACTCGCCGGGCGACGGATCGTGCGCGACGACGTCTACGAGATTCGCGCCGTGGTGAGCGCCTGGATCGCCAACCCGGAGATCAATGCAATCCTCACCACCGGCGGCACCGGATTTACCGGGCGGGATAGCACGCCGGAGGCCCTGGCCCCCCTCTTCGACAAGACCATCGACGGCTTCGGCGAACTCTTCCGCCACGTGTCGTACAGGGAGATCGGCAGTTCGACGATCCAGTCCCGGGCCGTAGCGGGCCTTGCCAACGCGACCCTGGTATTCGCCGTGCCTGGATCCACCAATGCGTGCCGGACCGCGTGGGACAAGATCCTCAAGAACCAGTTCGATGCGAGTTTCAAACCCTGCAACTTCGCCGAGCTTTTGCCACGGTCCCGCGAAGGCCACGACAAAACGGAGACCCAATGACCGACCATGCCTACATACTCGACGCCAAGCGGACGCCCGTCGGCAGTTTCCAAGTTGCGCTTTCGGACCGGACCGCCCCGGAACTCGGCGCCCATGCCGTGAAGTCGGCCGTCGAGAATGCCGGGGTCGACCCCGACACCGTCGACGAGGTGTTCCTGGGCTGCGTGGTCAGCGCCGGCGTCAAGCAAGCGCCGGCACGCCAGGCCATGAGACTCGCCGGCATACCCGACGGCGTCGGCGCCACCACGGTCAACAAAGTCTGTGGTTCCGGCATGAAAGCCGCGATGCTGGCAACGGACTTGATTCGCGCCCAAAGCGCTCGCTGCATCGTCGCCGGGGGAATGGAGAGCATGTCCAATGCCCCCTCCCTGATGCAGAAAGCCCGGGGCGGCCTGCGCATGGGCCATGCGGAACTTGCCGACGCGATGTTCCTGGACGGGCTAGAACGAACCCGGTTTGGATTCCGACAAGGTGAACGTCTACGGGGGCGCCTGCGCTCAAGGCCACCCAATCGGTTCCACAGGCAGCCGATTGATCGTGACTCTAGTCCACGCCCTTTGTGCCCGAGGTGGCAAACGGGGCGTCGCCTCGCTCTGTATTGGCGGCGGCGAAGCCACCGCCATGGCCATCGAACGCGTGTAGACTCGCAAGCGCCGATCACGGGGTAACCAATGAGTTCGCCAGTGCCTGTAATCGTCGGATTCGGCGGAATCAATCCAGCGGGTCGGGTTTCCTTCGACCACGCCTACCGGCGTACCGTCCTCGACGTGCTCGGCAAGAGTGCGGCGGACGACACCTACGCGAGCTTGGCCGGACTCATGAACGTCGATGGCGATCCCACCGACGAGTCCGTGCGAGCGCACATCCTCGACAACACGCTGATCCGGCGCATCGATTGTTTCGACCCGGACAGCATCCAGTGGCAGCGCAATGCCCGGCTGGCACCGCCGCCCTCCGGTTCGGTCAGCTTCACGATAGCGAGACGCGAGCTACCCGACGAAGTTCCAGCCGGGTGGTCGTTGCGCCAGCGCGAAGATGGACGGATCGAGGTCACCACGGAGCGCTCGAGGTGCTGATACCGGACAAGCGGACGTCGAAGGTGACCTCGGCAGGACAGACCCCTTCCGGATTCGAACCCGGCAAGCTCTACCCGTCACGAAACCATCCCCGAGGTCTTCAACTGAACGTCTACGGCGCTTCCGATGCCGTGCAATCGGTTGGCATCCCCTGGGAGCAGTTCAAGAAGCATGTCCGGCCGGACGAGTTCGCCGCCTACTCGGGCAGTGCGATGGGTCAACTCGACAGCTACAGCAACGGCGGGATGATGCAGGCGCCGATGATGGGTCGCCGCCCGACCGCCAAGCAAGCGGCCCTCGGCCTACCCGAAATGCCCGTCGACTTCGTCAATGCCTACGTGATTGGCAGCGTTGGCCAGACCGCCGGCGTGATCGGGGCATGCGCCACCTTCCTCTACAACCTCAAGGCCGCCGTGGACGAGATTCGAGCCGGGCGTTGCCGGGTTGCGGTCGTGGGAGGTGCCGAGGCACCCATCGTGCCCGAAGTTCTCGAGGCGTACCGGACGATGGGTGCGTTGGCCGAAGACGATGCCCTGATGGCCCTCGACGGCGCCAATGCCGTGGACAATCGACGGGCGTGCCGGCCGTTCGCCGAAAACTGCGGGTTCACCCTAGCCGAAGCCGCCGTCTACGTCGTGGTCACCGACGACGCCTTGGCGCTTGAACTCGGCGCCGACATCCACGCCGCCGTCGGCGACGTGTTCGTCAATGCCGACGGCTACAAGAAGTCGATCCCGGGTCCCGGCATCGGCAACTACGTCACCCTCGCCAAGGCCATGGCCTGCGCACGCGCCATCCTGGGCGAGGATGCCGTGCGGCACCGCTCGTACGTGCACGCCCACGGCACCGGAACACCGCAAAACCGCGTCACCGAGTCGCACATCCTGAACGAGATGGCCAAGGTGTTCGGCATCGACCGCTGGACCGTGGCCGCGGTGAAGGCCTACATCGGCCATACCCTGGCACCGGCGTCCGGAGACCAGACGTCTTCGGCACTCGGCACCTGGCGATACGGCTGGATCCCGGGCATCGCCACTATCGACGGCCCGGCCAGCGACGTCCACCACAGCAACCTCCGCATCGCTCCCGAACACGTCGAGATCGACCCCGCCACCTTGGACGTCGCGTTCATCAACTCGAAGGGATTCGGCGGCAACAACGCCACCGGCGTGATACTGAGCCCGCACGTCACCCGGGAGTTGCTCAGCACGAAGCATGGCAAGCAGGCAATGCGACGGCATGCCCAACGGAACGATGCCGTCCATGGCAGGGCCCTGGACTACGATGCCGCCGCGACCCGCGGCGACGCGAAGACGATCTACCAATACGGTCAGGGGGTTCTTGACGGCGACGACCTGCACATGTCGCCTGACGAGATCAGGGTACCGGGTTACGATCAGCCAATCTCGTTGGCCATCGGGAACCCGTTCTCGACGTAGCAGCCTGTACCGTGCCGTCAACTACGCAGGGCGCTGCGGTTTCCCGCGCTGACGGTCGTCCGGATCTCCCCCCGTGGAAACTCATCTTGGGACAGTGCCCAAGTTCGCCCGACGACGTCACTTCTCTTCGGTCGGCGACAAACGGACGTCGAAGTTCTCGATCGCCGATCCGAGGTAAACGGTCCGCGAGACCTCCTGGTGGCCCGTATGGGAAACGCGGACCGTGTACTCGCCCGCGTCGAGACCGTCGATCCGGAACCATCCGCGACTGTCTACTCTGGCGTCGGCGTCCGAAACCCCCTCGGCTGACATCGGCGTCACCGTCACCAAGGCGCCCAGGACCGGGCCCTCCGCCTCAACGGTGCCCGATATCGAGAGCGGGCCGAGTTCCACGTCGTAGTACGTGTCCCCCGACAGTCCCACGTCGAACGACCGCCCACGCACCCGAACCACGTACTCCCCGTCATCGAGACCATCGATGACGTAGCCACCGCTCGACGTCGTGGTGCCTAGGCCGGATGTCGACGAGAGGTCCCGGGGCGTCGCCTCGACTTCGATCCGGGGAACCGGTCGACCGCCCGACGTCACCACGCCGCTGAGCGTGGAGGAGCCGGCGAAAACGAGATCGACGACGGTTTCTCCTCGCCCGTCGGACTCGAACTCCCTAGCGATCATTCGGTCGCTGGTCGTCCTCGCCCTCAGGGTGAACCGTCCCTCGGGAACGCCATGCACCGAATAGCGTCCAGCAAGCTGCGACCAGGGATACTGAACCAATCGACCGTTCCCATCCACGACGAGGAGCGAAGCTTTCTCGGCCGTGTCGAGGCCCGCCAGCAGACCCGACACGCGACCAAGTCGCCGCACGACCAGCCGGATCCCGGTAACGGACTCGTTGTCGTGCCGGATCGTCAACTGTCGATCCTCGGCACGCCCCATGGCAGACCGAACCGACAACCGGTACTGATCGTTTGCCCTGGCCGCGATCTCGAACGCGAATTTGCCGTTCTCGACCTGCCTACTCGCGGCTGGCCCCCCCACCTTGTTGAGCAGGACCTCCCCCGTGGCCGGTGTGCCTTCGTCCGTCACCAGCATCCCTTCAATAGTCGCGGCGACGGTCGACATCTCGATGTCGATATGGTTCATTCCGGCGGGCACTCCAACAACCACCGGCCCGTAACCCGGCGCCCCCGTCTCGATCCGCACGTCGCCTCCCGGGAGTCCGGG
>JAPOYW010000138.1:6083-8654 GCA_026706425.1 Gammaproteobacteria bacterium | reverse complement strand
CGTCGCTGCCCCCGCCGGTGTAGGTCATGTAGACCCTGGGCGTGCGCGACTTGAGGAATCCCGTGCAGTAGGCTCCGGGTCGTTTTCTCGGTCCAACAGTCCCCTCGATCCAGCGCTTCTCGGCCATCATGCGAACGAAATCGCCCATCTCCGACTCGACATCGCCGTATGCACTGGCGATGAGATCGAGGGCTTCTTCGTAGGCGATGGGTTCGGCCGACTCCCCGTGCGCGACGGGTGCCGGGGCCCGGTTGTCCCAGGGTCCGTAGTGCTCCTTTCCGTAGGCTCTCGCTTGGAGACGCGCGGCCCGCCGCGCCAGCGGAATGGCCTCCTCCGCGACTTGCAGCACTGTGTCGAGGGTTTCCCGCTGGATCCGGTTGGCATGCAGCGGGGCATCGAGGTAGTGCACCGGGGTTCCGGCCCTGGATGTTCGCTTTCGACACAGCTCAAGCCGCCAGCCGGCGATGGCGTTGATTGCCGCCGCGCAGGACTCGACGTGCCCGTCCCAGGTTTCGTTGATGGCGCGCCAGGCGTTCTCGCGCAACCGGTCGTCGGGCTTCTGCATGAGCCCGGCCGCCTCGGCTAGCCCCACCTCGCGACGCTCGTTGCCCTCCGTCACATCGCAGGAAAGCGTGCCGGAGAGCTGATCGTAGAGGCGACCCCAGGCATGGATGCCGTCTTCGCCGAGGCCGGTGACGAGGTTTTCCTCGGCGAGCGGCAGGAGTTCGTGGCGTCGACGGCGGGAGTGCTCGACGTTGAACCGGGAGGGCGCAACCGAGGGGTCGGCGAGATAGGCCTCGACCACCGACCCGGGGGCGAGGTCGAGAAACTGCCCTAGGGGTTCGGCCAGCTCATCGAACCGCTTGCCGACCGATTGCAGCCGTCCGAGGAGCGCTTGGGCCTGCTCGTCTCGGCTGTCCACGCTCAGGCAGCACTCGGCATAGGTTTCGGGGTCGCGCAGGAGCTTTCGCGCCCGTTCGATCAGCGCGAAGATCCGCCGGGCATCCTCGATCGCACCGGCAGCGGTATCGGTCAACGCGGTGACGCCATCCAGCAACGGAATCAGCGCGTCGTTGCGCTGCTCGATGTCGTCCAGCAAAGCACCGAGACGCTTGAAGTCCGCGTCGATCTCCGCCGAGTCCGGGGCGGGGTATTCGCCCGTCAAGTCCCAGCCGACACCTTGGACCTCGACCTGGCTGTCCCTCATTGAGACATTCCCTCTTTCCGTTCGACGATTGACTTTACCCGGTTTGCCGGTCGACATGCCCGTCCTTCGCGCCCGCGCATCCTCGATTGCTTACACGCAGAAGGGCGAATATCGCACACGGACCGATGTCGTCGTCCCACAGGTTTCGCGGATCGTGTGCGTAATCATTCCGGGTCCCTTCATTCCAACTACAAGGACAACCCGTGGACCCGCAAACCGTACTCGATCGCCATCGCGATCGGATGATCAAGATATTGAAAACCGTCAAGGCCGCATCGCAAGGCAGTCAGAAGCTGCGCCGGTTCTGCGACCGCGTCTACGACGACTTGGACCAGGTCACCGACACCCCGGCCAAGCGCGACTACCTGCCCGGTGAGGAACTCTTCCTGTGGTGCCACAATGAACTCCTGGAACTTGCGGAGATCGAACGGCCCGCGCCGCCCACCGACCCATACCTCAAGGACATGCTCGCCCGGTTGCGCGACTTCGGTGGTCGGCTGGAGCGCAACGAACCGCTGCCGGCGGGCTACGCCATCCACTGGCTGGACGACCTAGACGACGAGGACGTGGACTGGGACGACCTGGTCGACGACGGCCTTTGTGAGCGCGATGCATCCGGAGCGTCCGGCTGATTCATCCCGCCCTGTAGCAAAGAGCCCGAACCCCGTGGAGGGCTCGGGCTCTCGGCCGATGTGGTGGAACTAGCAGACGCAGCGGACTCACACTCCGCCGGCCCCTACGCAATCAACGCGTATGCCGTGAGGGTTCGAGTCCCTCCATCGGCACCAATCCCAGCGGCTGGCAGGCCAGCTCCAGCCGCCCTCAAGTGGCCGCTCAACAGGAGCGGTCAACGGGAAGTCTACCAACGGCACGATGGCGGTCAACCCCTTGGCTTGCCCATGCTTTCGCGGCACAACATATGAGTTTCGTTGAACCGCGGGTGAAGGTTATAGTTGCGGTCTGGACGAGGAGAAACGGAACGCATGAGCGAAGCCGCGAACGGTGCCGAGCCGGAACTCGATCTCGGCTGGATGGACCGCACGGGGCCGTGGGAGACGCGCGCGGAGCCCGGCAAGTACGGGATGACCATCGCCGACATCAGCATCGGCGACTACGGCGACGCGCCGGAGGTCAGCGACAATCTAACCGGCCGGCCCAGGGGCGCGGCGGCGCGACCGGCGTCGTACCGGATCGGCGCGTACTCGGTGCGCACCAAGAACGAGATCTGGCTCGACAACGCGTCGTTCCTCTACGAGGAAGCCCTGCAGCGGCAATGGAGCTCGGCCACCGACGTGCCTTGGCACACCATCGAACCGCTGCCCGACGACGTCGAGCAGGCGGAGTGCCAACTCGCCACGTTTCTC
>JAPOYW010000138.1:3795-6060 GCA_026706425.1 Gammaproteobacteria bacterium | reverse complement strand
GAGTTCATCGCCGGCGACGTGCCTGCCCGCTGGGTGTCGCTGACCACGCCTGACTTCTACGAGCCGCGCCAGGTGCTGCTCGCCCAGGTGATGGACGAGTCCCGGCATATGGACGTGTTCCGCAAGCGCGCGCTCGCCAACGGCGGCGGCCTCATGCAGGCCACGGGTGCCACCTCCGGCTTCGTCGGCAGCATCGACCTGTCCCGGGACTTCACCGAGATGTCGTCGAGGCTCCACGTGTCCGGCGAGGGCGCCGTGCTGACCCTGTTCCGAATGGGCGAACTGATGGCGCAGAACGAGGCCGAGAAGGTCATCTACCGGCTCTGCGCCCAGGACGAGGCGCGCCATGTGGCGTTCGGCGTCATGCACCTGCGCTACATGTCGGAGACCGCGCCGGAGCGGCGCGAGGAGATCCACTGCTACCTCGACGAGGCCGAGGGAGGCTTGGTCGGCGCCGCGAACCCGGTCGGGCAATTGACGCCGACATCCGAGTCCATGGCGATCATCCTCGGCGGCGGCAAGGACCGTTTCGACGACGGCATGAACAAGATCATCGCGATCCGCCGCCGTCAGCTCCAGGAGTATCGCAAGCGCGTCGTCTCCGCAGGATTCGGGGAACGCTTCGAGAACGGTCGGTCGAAGATCGCGCAGATGATCGAGGAAGCCGCCGCCTGATAGGCGGTTTGCTTACCGCCCGCAACGATGGCGAACAAGCCAGCGGCGAAGTCCTCGCCGCCGAAGCAACCCGCGCCGAAACCGGCGCCGGCCAAGTCGACTCAATCGGAAGAAAAACGGACCTTCGAGCCCAAGTTCAACTGGATGAACAAGACCCGCCAATGGGGCGTTCGGGTGAAACCCGGCAAGGCGGGACTCAGGCTCGGCGACTTGAACGTCGGCATCTACGGCGAGACGCCGACGCAATGGTCCGACCAGAGCCGCAATCCGCGCGGCGCCGTGCCGCGCCGGGGCATGCCGCCGGTGGCCTATTCGATCCGCGACAAGGCCGGGCTTTGGGCGGACTGCGCGGCGGACCTCTACGAGGAGGCGATACAGCGTCGGTGGGCGCCGGCGACGGACGTGCCGTGGCACACCATCGAGCCGCTTCCCGACGACGTCGAGCACGCGGTCTGCCAGGTCTGTACCGAACTCGTGGGCTATGCCAACGTGGACATCGAGACGATCACCGGCTGGCAACACCAGATGTCGTACGGCTACCACGAGGTCAAGCAGTTTCTCGCGACGGCCAGCTTCGATGCCGCGCGCCACTACGAGTGCTTCCGGAAACGTGCGCTCGCCAACGGCGGCGGCCTGGGACTTGAAGGACCGGGCATGGTCAATCGGATGATCCTCGAGAGCCGCGGCGGGTGGACCGAAGCCGTGGTCTACCTCCTGGTCACCCGTGGCGCGTTGACGCTGACGCTCTACAAGTACCTCGGCCGCCACGCCCACAACGACGCCGAGTGTTTCATCTACGGGCACGCGCTGGCCGACAAGGCGCGCCACATGACCTATGCTCTGGACCATGTCAAGTACGCCATCGCCCATGCCGACGACGAACTCCAGATCGTCGGGACGTTGATCGCCATCGGCGAGAGAAGCCTGGCGCGGGATCTTCGGGACCCGGTATTGAAGGAAGCGCTGGCGGTGATATTCGGCGGCGGTGTTGCCAAGGCCAAGGGGCGCGGCATGGCCGTCTACGGGGAGATGATGCGCGACTTCGTGGCGACCTATACCGGCTACTGCCAATGGCTGGGTGTGCCGCGGGACCCGGCGCGCTTGCCGCCGCCTTTGAACGAGTACGCGAATCCGACCGACGCGGAGGCCTGAGGTGGCGGTCTTTCCGTCCGTCGACTGGTTCGACGAAGTTCGCAACGTGTTCAACTCCGATGATCGCTACCGCGCCGCCGGCGGCGGTTTCTGCAATTGCGTTGCAGGTTTCAAGATCGCCGAGCGGGTCTTCGTGCTCACCTTCGAAGGCGTCGAGTGCAGCGCGGCGGTCGAGGGCGACGAGGGAAGTCTCGACGATGTCGACTTCTACCTCGAGATGCCCGCCGACGACTGGCGCGACATGGTCGCCAACATCGCGGCCAACGGCGGCGCGGATCTGCATCACACCCTGAACACGCTGGATCTCGACCGGGCGGACGGCTTGGCGACGTCCAGGCACGGCGATCAGGTCCGCGAGGACCTGTTCTTCCGCTACAACCAGACCATGCAGTTCTTCTTCGACGCCTCGGCGCTCGTTGAAACACAGTTCGACTGAGG
>JAPOYW010000138.1:0-3761 GCA_026706425.1 Gammaproteobacteria bacterium | reverse complement strand
CGGGAGTGGCTCAATTGGACTGGGTGCAGGCCGCCGCCGCGGCGGTCAACCAAGACCCCGCCTTTCGAAGGCTCGGCTCCACGGATCTCGTGGTGGGGCTGAAATCGGGCAGGTCGGTTCGCATCGTGGCGTTCGAGGCGTTCGAGGTGGCATCGGTTGCCGCGGCCGCCGAAGCCGCCCTCCGGGACTGCGAGCTCGTTATCGAGATGACGCCCCGGCAATGGACCGACTATCTCAGCCGTCGCGCGCGGGGTGTCGCACCATCGCTCGTCAGCCTCGACATCGACCGCGGCATCGTGCGGGCACCCGATCCGCTGCTACGGCTCAAGTTCGAACGCTACCACCTGTCGATCCAGGCGCTTTGCGACGCCGGGGCAAGGATCGAAGCGGGCCGACGGACCGCCGTGTCCTAGCATGCCCGTTTACGAGTACCGGTGCGCGGACTGCGGCGCGGTAACCAGCACGCTGGCCTCGGTCAATGCCATCCCCCGTCAAATCGGATGCGCCTGCGGCGGCACGGCCGCGCGCATCGTCTCCAAGCCCTCCGTGCATCTCTCGAAGGGATCCAAGGTCGCCCGGCTCGACCCGAAGTACGACGCGATGGTGGACAAGGCGATGCGCAACACGCCGGCGGCCAACCCGGATCGGCTCATCAACCGTCGCGGGGACATCGCCAAGGGACGGCGCGACTAAGTGATCGGATCCTGGCTCGGCCAGCACTGGTTCGCCGTCGCGCTCGCAGTCGTCTACACGTCGTTCCTCTTGGCGCACGCGAGGCTAGGGCTGCGCGCGGGCAAGACCGCGGCCGGGTTCTTCATCGGCAACCGCGGGCTTGGCGGCGCGGTGATCGGCGTGTCGTTCTATGCCACGTTCGCGAGTACGAACAGCTACGTCGGGCTTGCCGGAAAGAGCTACGAGTACGGACTGCCGTGGCTGACCATGGCGGCGTTGATGGTGATCTTCTGCTGGCTTTCGTGGCGCATCGTGGCACCGCGGATGCGGCGTTTCGCGGCGGCGTGGGGATCGCTGACGGTGCCGGACTTCCTCGCCGTCCGGTTCGGCAGCGTCCGGGTACGCGTCGCCGCGGCGGCGGTCATCGTGTTCTCTTGCCTTTTGTATCTGATCGCGGTGTTCAAGGGCGCGGGCAACCTGCTCCAGGTGTTTCTCGGCATCCCCTACCAACTCGCGGTGATCGTGACGCTGGGCCTCATCGTCATGTACACGATGCTCGGCGGGTTCGTCTCCGTGGTGCGCACCGACGTCCTGCAGGGCTCCTTGATGGTCGTGGGGTCGATCCTGTTGTTCTACTTCATCACCTCGGCGGCCGGCGGCGTCGGTGTCATCGCCGAGTTGCCGAACGAGCCGTCGCGCGCCCACCTCGTGGAATTGAACGGCGCGATTCCCTTCGTGGTTCTGATCGGCATCGCGCTTGCCGGCTCGCTGAAACTGCTTGTCGATCCCCGCCAAGTGACCCGCTTCTACGGCTTGAAGGACGAGCACAGCGTGCGCGTCGGAGTCTGGGTCGCGGTGATCGGCATCCTCGTGATCCAGTTCTGCCTGTTCCCGCTCGGCCTCTACGCGCACTTCCTGCTCGACGGCGTGACGGACACCGACCTCGTCGTGCCGACGCTGGTCAACGACCCGAGCGTGATTCCGCCCCTTGTGGGCGACTTCCTGGTGATCGCCATCCTCGCAGCGGCCATGTCTTCCCTCGACAGCGTGCTGCTGGTCGCAGCGTCGGTGGCGTCGCGTGACCTCTTGCGCCGTGGTCGCAGGGAGGCGTCCGTTGTGGGCGGTGCGCGGCTCGGCGTCGCCGGCTTTGCCGTGGTCGCGGCAATCGTTGCCCTCAACCCGCCGGGCGGCATCGTCGAGATCACGATTTTCTCGGGCAGCCTGTTCGCGGTCTGTTTCGTACCGACCATCCTGCTGGGCTTGCACTGGCGCCGAGGCAACGCGGCGGCGGCGCTAACGGCATTCGGCGTCGGAATCGCCGTGCTGTTGGGGTGGCTGCTGGCCGGTTTGGGCGACATCGTGCACGAAGTGTTCCCGGCCCTCTTTGCATCCACCGTCGGCTATGTGGTTGTCTCTCTGCGAGGCAGACCCGTGACCGAGGTCAGGGTGGCTAGCTTGTTTGCGACGACGAGGACATCCCATGCCCGGGCCGCTTGACGGAATCAGGATCATCGACTTCACGACCATGATCGCGGGCCCCTACGGCACCATGATCCTCGCCGACCAGGGTGCCGACGTCATCAAGGTCGAAGCGCCGGCCCGGAGCGACCATGCCCGTCGCGCGGGCTATGGCCAGCGTCACTTCACAGCCGCGTTCGTCAACAACAACCGGAACAAACGGTCGATCTCGGTGGACGCCAAGTCGCCTGAGGGTCGCCAGGTCGTACTGGACCTCGCCCGCACCGCCGACGTCTTCGTCCAGAACTACCGTCCCGGGGTCATGGCGCGGCTTGGACTCGACTACGACGATCTCAGGGCGGTCAAGCCGGACCTGATCTACGTGTCCATGAGCGGCTGGGGCGAGCGCGGCCCGTACGCCCACAAGCCTGTCTACGACCCCATCATCCAGGCGCTGTCGGGCTTGGCCAGCGTGCAGGCGGGTTCCGACCACGACCGTCCCCGGCTGATACGGACGGTTCTTCCCGACAAACTCACCGGTGTCACCGCGGCCCAAGCGGTCTCGGCGGCGCTGTTCAGCCGCGAGCGCACCGGTGTCGGCCAGCACATCCGGCTGTCCATGCTGGATTCCGTCGTCGCCTTCCTCTGGTCGACGGACATGGGCAGCCAGACGTTCGTCGGCAAGGAGGTCGACGTCGCCCACGCGGCCACGTTCATCGACCTGATCTACGAGACCGCAAGCGGCTACATCAGCGTGTCCGTCATGGCCAACGACCAGTGGCAGGGCCTCTGCCACGCGGTCGGCCGCCCCGAATGGCTCGACGACGAGCGTTTCAAGACACCCGCCGGGCGGGACCGGCATGCCAACGAGCGCCTGGAGCTGACCCAGGAGGCGCTCCTTGCAAAGACGGCCGAGGAATGGCTCGAAATCCTGGAAGCCGCGGGCGTGCCCTGCGCGCCGGTGCTAACCCGGGCCGAGATGGTCCGCCACGCCCAGGTCGAGGCCAGCGGCATCGTGGTCGAGACCGACCACCCCCATGCCGGCCGCGTTCGCCAGGCCCGCAATGCGGCGCGTTTCGCGGTTACGGTGCCCGAGATTCGCCACGGTGCGCCGCACTTGGGCGAGCATACGATGGACATCCTAGAGGATCTTGGCTACGAGAAGGATCGACGCCAAGCGTTGGTCGCGAACGGGATCGTGAGCGCTCCGTAGCCAGGCAGCGACGCCTTCACTCGTCCCACAACGCGTCCGCGAATTCCTCGATCACGAAGCGGTGCGTCAACATCACGCGGGGCTCGTCCGTCGCGTTGGGGGCGAGGGTGTGCAAGAGGCGCATGTCCGTGAGGTAGACGTCCCCGGGTCGCCCGCACAGTTCGACGACGCGCAGCGAGACGTCGCCAGCGTCGGGGTCTTGCGCCAACCCCGGCTCGGTCAGAAACCGTTCCCGGTCACCGGATTGCTTGGACATCAGGTCCTGGAAGTACGGCAACCGCCGCAGCCGTTTCTTGATGTTCTTCGAGCGCACGCGCGAACCGTTGTTCAGGAGGCGATGGGAACCCGCGACCACGAGCGTACCGCCGCCCCTGGGCACGACGTCGCTGAGGAACGTAAAGACTTGGATGCCGACCAG
>JAPOYW010000273.1 GCA_026706425.1 Gammaproteobacteria bacterium | reverse complement strand
CCTCGCGGATGGTCGGAATGTCGACGCCTTCGTCGAGCACCTTCTTGGCGAGCAGCACTTGAATGGCGCCCTCGCCGAAGGCGTCCAGAATCTGCTCAAGACGCTTAGGAGTCCGTGTCGTCTCCTGGGTCACCGGTGCCCACTTCACGTCGAGTTCGGTAAGCAGCGCGCCGATCCGCTCGAACTGCCCGGGGTTCTTGGCGGAGGCGTAGATCAGTGCGTGGGCGAGATTCCCGGGTCGTCGGCGTTGGAGGACGGCGCGCACAAGATCGATCTTGCTGGTCGCGGTCTCGATGATGCGGCGGCGAGCGATCAGGAGAGCTTGCAGGGGAGACTCCTCGTCGTCTTCCGACTCTGCGGCCAGGGCGGCGCCGATTCGCCGGGAAAGCGCCTCGAACTCGGCGAGCTCGTCGCCGTCGAGCGTGCAGGCGTGGACGTAGTAGCGGTACGGGACCAGGCAGAATCCGATCGCGCGGTCGAGGCCGAACTCGTGCACGGTCGGGCCGAAGAACCTGAATATCTCTTCGGTGCCGTCGGGGTCGTATTGACGCTCGGGCGTGGCGGAAAGCGCAAGACGCCGCTCGAAGAAGTCGGGTTTGTTGCGGATGAACGACTCTGCGCCGAGGGTATGGGCCTCGTCCGCGATCAGCAGCGTAGCGACCGGGCCGTAGCGCGTTCGGAGCTTCTTCTTGAGGTTTTCTTGGAAGCCTGGTTTGCACAAGAGGTTATTGGTGACCACGGCAACATGCGTGCCGCCTCCCCGGAGGCCGCGGAAGAGGCGAGTAAGGTCGCGCGTGGGATTACCGGCGAGGCTGGGAGCAATCGCGTTGACGCCGAATTTCCTCACCTCTTCTGACCATTGCAGGATGAGCGGAACCGAGGGAGCGGAGACGACGACGAGGAGTGGCCGCTCGCCAAGTCGATCTTGGCACCGGGTGGCGCAGATCAACGCGGTGAGGGTCTTTCCCGCTCCGGTCGCCATTGCGACAACCCCACGCTCCGGAGGATCGCCTTGCTCCCAGCCCTTGACGGCATCGCCTTGATGGGCGTAGCGACCGCTCTGCCACTCCACGGTGTCCGGAATCCGAAGACGCTGCTCCCTATGGAACATCGGGCGTTCGAGTGCATTGCGATGGCGAGAAGCAATGGCCTGGTACTCGTTCGGTCGGGGCGGCTGTTCGGGTGCGGTCTGGATGATGTTCCTGGCGACGGCCTCGGGAAGATCGAAGACCTTGGAGATTCCCGGACTGTTCCCGCGCGACCAGTCGTCAAGCATGGCGATGCCGGACGCCACGCGGCTGTCGCGTTGCCACGAAACGTCGACGTCGAGATGCTCGACGCCGCTGGCCACGCCTTTGCCGGTGGCGTTGCCGGAACCGCGCGCGAGAACCTGATTTTTGCCGTCGTCGAACAGCCAGAGCTTTGGATGGTAGTTGGACTCCGGCGTCGGCACCGCGATGCGCAGCCGCAGCGCGTCCGTGGCGATCATCCACGACAGGCAGTCGAGCGCATGCCGGGCCAGCGGCGCGGCGGCGGCACGCCGCTCGATGAAGATGGCGGCAACGAGCGCCGCCGCCTGCTCGTCGCTCATCTGGACGCCGCGTTCCACGGCGCCTCGTTCGGCTGAGAAAAGCCCCGGAGCGACGGTGAACTCCAAGGGCTTCTTGTCGCGGCGGTTCAGGTAGACCGCCAGACCCGGAGCGAGTTCCTGGATCCAGCCGACCGTGAACCAGCCGAAAGCACCGCGCACGCTCACCGCGGCGCGGAAACCGGGTATCAGGATGTTCCTCGCCACGCGCTCATCCGGTAGCCGGAACAGGCCGGGCCGAAGTGTTCTCTCGTCGGTCAGCACGGCTAGACCGCCCGGCGACGCGCGAGCATCCGCGCCAGTTTGGCGTCTGCTTCCCGAGCGGGACGCCGCCCGGCGGTGCCGTCCTCGGGACCGAGCGTTGCGGATCGAGGCCCCACGATGGCGACTCGGGCACGGTCTCCTGGTTGGAGCTCGAGCAGCCTCAGGGGCTTCGCCAAGTAACCGAGCGAAGCACCCGTCAGGGAGGCGAGATTCCAACGCAGCGAGAGCGCGCGGCAAGCGGGGAGGTTTTCGACGCGAACATCGACGGCCGAGTCCGGTTCGCAGCCGAGCGCCTTCGCGAATTCTGGAGGTACGCCCACCACGCTGTATCCATGGAAGTAGCGGTCCTCGACGACGAAAGTCCAATACGGCGCACCGCTCTCGTCGTGTCCGTGGACGACGTCATCGAAGTCCCGAAGGCGAATCGAAGCGGGACTCGCTAGGCTGATTGACCCGTCCCGAACCGCGAACCGAGGCGTCTGCATGTAGGCGCGGACGCTCGCCGGGCTGACGTTGAACTTGGCGGGAAGCTCCGAGAGCAGCCTTTCGGTGGTCGTGGCGCCGCCGTTCTCTTCGATGCGCTGGATGATCTCGCCGACGATGCCGTCGTATTCGTCGTCGACCCAGTCCTTGAGTCCCCAGCGCTCCGGGTCCGCTCTCACCACGCTCGGGATGTTCGAGAAGGCACCTGCGGTCTGCGTGACGCTCAGCCCGCAGATGTGCGCGACCTCCTCGCGGGTCGCCGGTCGACCGATGGAATTGAGCGCCGCCTTCGCCTTCGCTTTGGCCGAGTCGCGGATGGCAAGGGATCCGTGGATTTCGTGGAGACCGGCAAGGCAGGATAGCAACGACCAGTGTTGACGACGCCAGTCTTGGTCGGGAAAGTCGGCCAGCAAAGCGGACTGCTTGACGAGACCGGCATCGTCGGCTAGTTCGCGGGCCCGATTCTTGATTTCGATCAATGCGTGTTGCGCCTGCCCGTCGACGTAGGCCCCATGCCGTCGCGTGTAACCCATTTCCGCTACGAGTGCAGTACGTAGGTAATGCATTGCCAGCGCCATGTGGCCGGTGCCGAGCACAGCATCGACGTGCTGATCGAACGCCCGCGCATCGACGACCGGGGCGAGTTCCTCGCGAAGCACCGAGCTCACCAACTGCGCCCCCCGGCCCAACTCATGTGCCAGTTGTCCTTCGCCCCTGATCTGGAGCCGCCTGATCCGCTCCCGCGTCAACCCGACGAGGGAACCCACTTCGCCAAGCGTCATTCTCGGCCTCTGGGGATTGCGGACGAGCCGGTGCTCGACGATGAGTCTTCGCGTCTCCGGCATGGCGTTCAGGACGCTCTCGAGCCGCTCTAGCACGACGGAGACCGGACCCCGCCGCCCTGCGGCCAGCGTGTCGACCGGGATTGCGCCCAAGTTCGCGGACATCCCCATCTTGCGGGCGAGATCGGCGACCGGGGCGCTCAGCGCGTCGCCGACAGTTCTGACCCCCGTCAGTTCGGTCGCGGCGGCGAACAGAGGACCCAGCGTCTGCGCTGCGTCTACCCAAGCGATGGGCAGTTGGGGCGTTTGCGGAGCAGTGCCTTCGGATCTGTCGGACTGGAGCCTGGTGTCCGAGTTCGGCTGGACGGTGCGATCCCGGATGTGGTCGCTCAGAAAACACTCTATCTCGGACAGCAGATCCTTCAAGGAGAGCCGACCGAAGTTCGGCGTGCGCAGCAGTTCCCCGACGGTCAATTGGCCGCTTCCTTGCACAAGCCCGGCAGCGTGCAAGCAGTTGCTGGTCCGAACCTGCAACGGCAAGTCGGCGAGGAATCGCCGGTTCAAACCCTCGGGCCACACCACCGCGGTTGGCGGTGGTTTTTCGGTCTGCAGGCGCTGCAATAGTGCACGGACGCGTTGCAAGTGGCATCGCAAGTCGGAACCCGAGAGACAGGTCGGCTGGGCCGTTTTCGCGGCACTCACGTTGACGCAACCCGCTTCGCCATCTCGCCTATGATCGCGCTGACGTCGTGCTCGGGGACGACGCTGAGCTCGATGGACGCCTGTACCGAGCTCACCGAGCGGCACAGGCGTTTCAGTTCCGTGGCTTTTCGCAGCGGCGAGAGCGGATCGGCGTCGAGCACTCGGGCGAGTGTTCGGATCAGGATGTTGCGCACCGCCGTCGAACCGAACACCGAGTTTCTGGACACCACGAAGGTGACCAGATCCTCCCAGTACTGCTGGCTCTCGGGATGGACGACCGAGCGGACCCGACGCGCCAATGCCTCGTCGTCCGCCGCCACTTCCCGGACCAGCCGTTCCCGCCACCATGCCCGGGCCAGTGGGCAGTCGACGAACACCGAGCGGTTGCCGCGTTCCGGCAGCCCGCCCAGCCGGCGCAGCACGGTGCGCACGCATCCGTCCAGCTTGGATGCGGCCTGCTCGCCGGTTGCGCGTAGGGCCGAGTCGATTCGCTGGATGCCGGCCGGAGATCCGCCGGCGTCCGCAGCTAGGAACGACGACTCGATCCGTCCCGCTTCGATGTGTCTGAGAGTGACGCAGCCCCAAAAACCCGATCGGCACGCGATGCGGGGCGACAAGTCTATCCAAGCGTCGAAAATGTGCCGCTCCGTAGGTTCCGAGGGCGGGTTGACGAACTCGGGTTCCGACATCTGCTCGGCGAGCGGGACGCAGGGCTCGCCCGTCTGCACGGCGACCCTAGCCTTCATGAACTGGAGGAACTCGCGGGTGTCCCGTACCTTGCCGAGGAATTCCCGTTGCACGGTCGACCCTTTCGCCGGTTTTCGAATGAGCGACCGGCGCAGCCTGGTGTAGTCGCTTGTGTCGAATTCCTCGTACACGGGGCCTAGTCATCCTCGTCGGCGAGCTCGGCGGGGATCACCCGATGCGGGTAGAGGGTCGTCGCGGCGAGTTCCGGCGAAAAGTCGTCCTCCGACCAGAGCGGCAAGCCGTTGGCCTTCAACTGTTCGGCCAGCGCCTTCAGACCCTGGTAGGACTCCCAACCCCCCTCGTCGTCGTCGAGCGGATCGCTCTTGAGGAGGCCGAAGCAGGCACCCACGATGTGGGTCACGATGTGGGGGTACTGGGGGTTTCGCGAATCGCCTCGGAGGAACCTGTGCAGACCGGGTGCGAGATGAACCCTGAAGCGGAAGCCTTCTTCCGCAGCGGCCTCTACGCGAAACCGCCCTTCGTCAAGCTGCTGGTCGAGTTCGAACAGCAAGAGGCTGGCCATCGAGGCGTGCATCAGCACCACGTCGCTGAGGGCGATCCGCATGCCCGGTTCGAAGACAACGGTCCTGCCGTGCCAGAGGTCGTGAACGCCGTCGCGGCCCCGGTCCAGGGTTCGTTCGAATCGTTCCGTCGCGACGACCATGGGCGTGAACATCGGCGGCTCCCCCAACTCGTCGCTCCGCCAGGCGATCACCTGCGTGCTGTCCGGCGACGCATGGCTGACGCGATAGGAGGCACGGGGAGATGCCACGGTGCACACGAATTGGGCAAGCCCGTCCGCAATCACGCGCTCGATGAGCGGCGCCCCCTCGATGCGATGACCTACGGTGAACGAACTGCCATCCTCGCCCGGCTCGAACTGAACCACGTAGCGACCCCTGGGGAACGATGTGTTTCCCGACTCGAGTGCAGGGAAGGCGTGCCCCCGAACCGCGCTGTTCAGGTCCTCCGCTTGGGTGACGATTTCGGTCACGATCCTGCCTTGGCCGGGTCGACGTCTCGTGCGCTCAGGATCTCGACGCGTAGCGCCGGTTCCCGGTCGGCCACATGGATGTCCGTATCCGGTATCGCGTAGTCCGTCTCGACGACCACTGTCGAGGCGGCGTCCAGCGAACCGAGCTTGATGCCCACTGTGCCGTCGCCGTTCGTCACCAGGCTCGACCCGGCAAGCGGCCGACCGTTCAGCGCCACGTTCGCCACCAGCACCGGCGCCGCCTGGGCCCTCGTCTGACGGTCGCAGGTCGCATCGACGTTCTCGTCCACGAAGATGCGCAGTTCCGCGTCCTCGACCTGCTCGACGCAGTGCACCTCGATCTTGCGGCGGCGCCGTCCGGCGGGGACGGAGACTATCCGGAACTTCGGCTCGACCACGATGCGGCCCTTCGGTGGCTTGCGGGCGCCCCGACCGCCCCCTAGGTTGGCGCCGCCGGGCTCTCCCTTGGACCCTTGACGGGTGTCCATCAGCGGTCGCCGCGAGGACTCGATCCGACCCCAGTACGACGGCTGCCGTCCGCCCCGGCCCCTGCCTTCGATGTCCGCGAATTGGAACGACAGGATGTCGTCGGGACTGTAGACCTCGGCGGACGCCTCGGGCACTAGATCGGCGATCCGATCGCGGATCTCCTTCAAGGCGTCCCGCAACGCCTTCCTCCTGGATGCCGGCTCCATCTGCTTGAGCGCCAGCTTTTCGTGCAGCGGCGTCTCCGCGTCCTTGATCAGCTGGTAGAAGCCGTTGTCGCGGTTCGAACCCAGAACGATCAGGGCCTGAAACGGCTGCCGGTCCGTAAACTGGTGGGAGAACATCGGCAGGTTGTCGGTGATCCACATGCCGTTTCGACACAGGCCGACGCCGCGCCCGCCACCTTCGGGATCCAGCAGCAGATAGAGCGTCACGGGTCCCTGGTCCGTCTCTATGGTGTGCGGGTCTCCCAGGCGAAGCGCGGCGTAGGCTTCGTTCGCCCTGCGCCCGGAGAGGAACGCGCCGGATCGGCGGATGCGCTGCTCGTCGCCGTGTTTCGCGATCTCGCCCGGAAGCGTGCCGCGATCGAGGGTACCGTTGCCATCCTTGTCGTCCACCTCGACGATCAGCTCGCCGTCGTGGATGGCGCGGAAGAAATTGCAGGCCGCCGCCTTGAAGACCATGTCCCGCAACGGCGACTCGGCGTCCTCGAAGTTGTTGAAGGCGGGAACGACGACCGCTGCGCCGTGGCCGTGCTCGCTGCGGATGCGCTCGATGGCCTCGGCCACCATCGGGGGAATGGCCGAATCCTGGGCGAAGGTGAAGTCCACGCCGGGTGCGCTTGGCTCGAAGGTGCTGACGAAGACGCCGCGACCCGACTGGCCGAAGAGTTCGCCTTCGAGACGGTGGGAGGCGAGTACGGCCTGCCCCGCGCCGAAGGTTTCGCCGGATTCGGCAAGTCCTCCGTAGAGCACGTAGCGCAGGTTCGACGCCGGTACGACCACCGAGTGGCCGTTGCCGAAGGATCCGGCCGCGTTGCCGCCCTTCGCGCTCACGCCGTCGCTCAACAGTGCGGACATGCGTTCGCCGTCGAGACCGATCCCGTTGTCGGTGACGCAAAGCACATCGTGGGACGGTTCTGCAAGTGTCCGTTCGATCCGCTCCACGACGCTGCGGGCGCTGCCGGCGGTTTTCTGTTGCTGTTTCGCCAATCGAAAGGCGCGGCGGTAGCTTCCGATACCCGGAATCTCGTGGATCGCGCAGGTCGTGCGCCGAAAACGAACATGGGCAGGCGACTCTCCCGCCTCCAAGGCGGCGTCGAGGGAGTTCTGGATGAGTTCGCGGACGACAGCGGCCGGGCGCAAATCCGAAAACGCGGCGATGCCAGCCGGCGTGAATCCGGCGCGATCCGTGCTATGCCCGAACCGGAGGTCGGGCGCGGTGCCGCGGTCCGGGGTTGGGCGCGCATGCCGTTGGCGATCGCCTGGACGACGGGCCGGCTGCCGGGATCTCGCTGGTTTTTTCGTGGTTGCCGTGCCGTCGGCTGCGAGCAATCGCGCAATGAGTTTCCGC
Source organism: Gammaproteobacteria bacterium (assembly GCA_026706425.1). Lineage (GTDB taxonomy): Bacteria > Pseudomonadota > Gammaproteobacteria > Pseudomonadales > Azotimanducaceae > VXYL01. The sequence continues at coordinate 1,129 of JAPOYW010000273.1, read as the reverse complement.
CTCCGGCCCAAGGGCTCGATGCCTTGCCGTACGCAGACCCGCTTCACTGCCTTTTCGTTGAGATGTTCGAGCAATTGGGCGGCATCGACTCGGGATCGCTGCAGGGCGTTCCGCATCGCCTCCTTCTCGCGGTAGCTCGAGGGGATCACGTCGGCCCGCTCCACCGCCTTGCGCAGTTGCTTGGCACCCATTTCGAGGACGATGGACTTGGTCAGCTTCAAGAGTCGAACCTCCTGGTCTTACCTGCCGCGCCTGCGGACGCCCGCCGGAGCGCACCCACGGCGACCTCGACGTCCGCATCCGTCGTGTATCGACCAAGCCCCACGCGTACGCCGGTCGCGGCTATGGCCCGGGAGCAGCCCAAAGCGGCCAGCACATGCGAAACGGAAGCGTCTGCGGACGAACACGCCGCCCCGGTCGAGATGGCGATGTCCGACTCCACCAGCGCGACCAGGTGGTCTCCCGCGATGCCTTGGAATCCGAAGCTGAGGGTGCCCGGGGCACGGTGCTCGTCGGTGCCGAAGTGATGCACGGGCGTCGCCATCGCTTCGACGCCAAGACGCAATCGTTCGCCGAGCCGTTCGAGGCGTACCGCGTCGGCCGGCTGCTCCTCGACGGCCAACTCGGCGGCGACGCCGAATCCGCAGGCGAGCGGCGTGGGCACGGTGCCCGGGCGCATGCCACGCTCCTGTCCGCCGCCGGTCGATACGCCTCGAATCGTCGCGTCGTCGGCCACATAGAGCGCGCCGATGCCTTTGGGGCCGTAGATCTTGTGCGCCGACAGCGATAGCAGATCGACGCCCCAGGCATCGACGTCGACCTCGATGCGCGCCGGCGCCTGGGTCGCGTCGGAGTGGAACAGCGCACCTCGCCGGCGGCAGATCGAACCGATCTCGGCAAGCGGCTGAATGGCGCCGATTTCGTTGTTGACCGCCATTGCCGAGACGACGAGCGTGTTCTCGTCGACGGCATCTTCCAACCGGTTCAGATCGACCAGCCCGGTCGGTTGGACGGGCAGGACGCACGCCTCGAAGCCCGTGCGACCGAGATCCGCGACGGTTTCGAGCACGGCCGCGTGTTCGGTTGCCAGCGTCACGATCCGCCGACGGCGAGATCCGCCGGCGCGGGC
>JAPOYW010000594.1 GCA_026706425.1 Gammaproteobacteria bacterium | reverse complement strand
GTCGCCTGGCGCGACCTGCGCACCGTCATCGTCGAGCCCGCGCTGCTCTTTCTCACGGTGGGCGGGTCTATGCCGCTACGTCCCACGGCCAGGTAGCGGCCCTCGACCCCGCCACCGGGCAGCAACTATGGCTCTACGACCCCAAGAGCTATGCCAAGGGCCAACCCAACATGCAGCCGCTGCAGACCCGCGGCATCGAGTATTGGACCGACGGCAAGGTCGAACGCATCTTCGTGGCAACACTCGGCAAGCAACTGGTCTCCATCGACATCGCGACCGGAACGCCGGACCCCAACTTCGGCGACAACGGCATCGTCGATCTCGCCAGGGACCTGGGACCTGGCGACTACGATATCAACAACATCACCCACGGGGCCCCGCCCATCGTCGTCGCCGACACGGTAGTCGTTGGCTCAAAGATCTTCGACTACGGTATGCACAACAACAGTCCGCCGGGACATATCCGCGCCTACGACGCCCGAACCGGCAAGTTCAAGTGGCGGTTCCACACCATCCCGCAGGAAGGCGAACCGTTCGTCGAGACCTGGGAGAACGATTCCTGGAAGAAGGCCGGCAATACCAACGCCTGGTCGATGCTGGCGGGCGACGACGAGCTCGGCCTGGTCTACCTGCCGACCTCGACGCCGACCAACGACTACTGGGGAGGCAGACGACCCGGTGCCAACGTCTACGCCGAGAGCATCCTCTGCCTCGACGCGGCTTCGGGCAGGCGGGTTTGGCATTTCCAGACCGTCCACCACGGGGTCTGGGACTACGATGTCGCCTCGGCGCCAAACCTCGTGGATGTCGTTGTCGACGGAAAACCGATCAAGGCCGTCGCCCAGGTGTCCAAGACCGGCTTTACCTACGTCTTCGATCGCGTGAGCGGCAAGCCGGTGTGGCCCATCGAGGAACGCCCCGTGCCACAGAGCGACGTTCCCGGCGAGAAGACCTACCCGACCCAACCGCATCCGACGAAGCCGCCCCCCTTCGAGCGCTTGGGGATCACCGAGGACGACCTCATCGACTTCACGCCGGAACTCAAGGCCGAAGCCATTGAGATCGCTCCTGGCTACAGGCTCGGCCCGATCTTTACGCCCCCCATCGTCAAGGGTGCCGGCGGAAAACTCGGCACCATCGCCGTCCCGGGCGCGGCCGGCGGCGCGAACTTCCCCGGTGCGTCCGTCGACCCCGAGACCGGCATCCTCTACGTCGAATCACAGACGAACCCCATCGGCATGGCCGTGGTACCGACGGAGCCCGGGACCTCCGACTGGGACTACGTCATCGCCTACCAGCCGACGCGGGGGCCGCAGGGGTTGCCCCTCGTGAAGCCGCCCTACCGGCGCATCACCGCGATCGACCTGAACACCGGCGAGCACGTCTGGCAGATCCCGTTCGGCAACGGCCCGACCAACCATCCCGCGATCAAGGACTTGAACCTCGGCCCGCTGGGAAGCCCCTACGGCGATGCCGTGGCGGAAGGCGGCATCCTGCTCACCAAGACGCTGCTCATCAGCTACCTGTCCAAGTGGGGCGAACTTGGCCGGCGGGCACAGGGGACGTTCCTGCGCGCGTTCGACAAGAAAACCGGCGAACTCCTCGGTGAAGTGGACGTTGAGACCCGCCTCCACGGTGCCCTGATGACCTACATGCACAAGGGCCAGCAATACATCGCCGCAGCCGGCGGCGGGCGGCGTGGAGACGGCGAGTTGGTAACATTCGCGTTGCCTAAGCCCGCGTCGACCGTTCAGGAGCGTCCGTAGGGGACGGGCTTGTCCCGTTGCCGAGGCGTCCGGTGTATTCGGCGCGGGCGACCACAAGGGTCGCCCCTACGGGCTTGTTCTGAGGCCACCGATCCCGTGTCCCGGATGGCGTCGCCGCGCCTCACGCAGCGGACGTTTCGAGGTGGAGACTCCCACAGGAAGCCCACTCACTCGTCCGGCGCCAACCGTGCCCAGAAGTCGGCTTCGGTCGAACAGCCTGCGGCAGCGGCCAGCAGCGTCTCGCGGGTGGCCGTCGTCGCGGCCAAGCGCTGCTCGGCATCCGCCGACAGCGTAATGCCGCGTAAATGCAGTAATCCTACGGCTGCGGACGCCATTCCCTCGGCCAGACCCTGTTCGCGTCCGCGGGCGAATCCCGTTCGTTGGCCCACGCCGTGGGCGCGTCGCATATAACCCGCAATCTGGGTGTCGTTGATCGGGCCGGTGCCATCGAGGTCGCCGAGTTCCCGACCGACGCGCACCAGATGTCCGATTGTCTGCGGCGACGACGACGGTTCGTTCAGCGCAAGGTGCATCTCGTGCGCTTTCCATCCGGGCAGGGCCGCGCTCACGGGCTTCGTGCGGTAGTCGTCGTCCTCGAGGACATAGATCGTGAATCCGGGGACGACGCCGGGCGGACGGCTCGGCGACGGGGCGTCCGGCGTCTCCACCCAGACCTCGGGAAACCGCCACCGTCGATAGATGCCGAGCTTTCTGCGGCGCACATCCGTCGTGTGATCGACTTCCAGAACGACGTCGGGTCGCGGATCCCGCCCGATCACGGTTGCGCGACCACTCGGTGTCCAGACGTCGGGACGCAGGTAGACGGACTGGTCCGGGTGCATCGCCTCGCTTGGCCGTCCGGCGCGGTCGACGACGACCATGCGCAGCGCGCCCCAGCAGCGGATCGGGGAACCGCGCTCCATCGCGATCCGCGTTAGCAGCGCCGGCAGGTGACCGCCGGGGTTCTCGTGGTCCGGGCCACCCTCGCGCAGAACCCAGGCCATGGCTTGCTCGCGGCTCCAGTACTCGACGCCGCCGTCGTAGTCCTGGAACTGCTCGGCGGTCATGGGAATCGGGACGCAGCCGGGGAAGTCGGGATCCTCCGGGCCGTCGTAGCGCATGACGTAGTCCAACACGGCATCCCTTTCGAACGGCCCGGAATAGGTCGCGTAGCCGGGTCGCTCCGACCCCGGCGACAGTTGAACTTCGGCCACGTTTGCCTCGCGTTGCCGTTGCTCTAACAAGAGTAAAAATCGTAACACACACAATGGGTTAGATCATTCGTACAAGCATGTACGCTGCCCGATTCAGGCTATCGTGCGAGCGTGTGCGAGCGTTATCGTCCCAATGCGGGCGACCACAAGGGTCGCCCCTACAACTCTACGAAGCGGCGGTACGCCCCGCCCTCGCGTTGCATCAACTCGTCGTGACTGCCGGTTTCGACGAGTACGCCGTCGTCGAGGAAGGCGATCTTGTCCGCCCGGCGGATCGTCGAGAGCCGGTGCGCGATCACGACGAGCAACCGGTCCTCGGCAATCCGGTCCAGCGAGTCGAACAACTGCTGCTCGGTCTCGGGGTCCAACGCCGAGGTTGGCTCGTCGAGAATCAGCACCTTGGCGTCACGCACCAAACCCCGGGCGATGCACAGGCGTTGCTGCTGGCCAACCGACAAGGTGTTGCCGGACAAGCCCAGCGCGGTGTCGATGCCCTCCGGCATCTCGCGCACGAAGGACATGCACCCGGCGAGTTCCAAGGCGCGCAACATGTCCTCCTCGGTGGCGGCGGCGTTGGCCAGCCGCAGGTTCTCGCGGATGCTCTCGGCAAGAAGAAGGTGCTCCTGGAAGACATAGGCGACATGGCTGCGCACGCTGTCGATGTCGAGCGAGGCAAGATCCCGCCCATCGATCAGCACGCGCCCCCGCGTGGGGTTGAGGAAACCGGGAATCAGGGAGCCGAGGGTCGTTTTTCCCGCACCCGATGGTCCGACGATGGCGACGATCTCGCCCACGCGCATCTCGAGCGAAACACCCGAAAGCGCCCGCCGACCATCCGGGTGCACATAGTCCACTTGATCAATCTCGACATGCTGGGCGATGGTCGTTATGCGGCGACCTCCGGTACGGTCGTCGTCGGATGGGTAGTCGATGAAGAAGAAGATGCGCCGCGCCGGTGCCAGCTTGGTCTGCAGATTGAGCCAGAAAGAGCCGATCTCGATGGGAACGAAGACGATCCCGAAGAACATCCCGAACAGGACGCCGAAGTCGCCTGGCGACATGCTCCCCTCGATGATGCCGTCGGTGACGATGATCACCACCCAAAGTGCGATGGCGACCACCGCAACGGCCGCGCCGATGAAGAGCACCAGGCCGAGGACCAGCGCAACCCGTTCCCTGAAGTACGACTCGAGGCTTCGCGTCGCGAACTTCTGCGCTTCGGCGCGCATGCCGCCGAGACTCTGCACGGCGTCGATGCTGCCCACCGTCTCTTCCATGGCGTTGGTGGTGGCCGACCCCGCCGAGCGCTTGGTCTGGTTGATCCGGCGCATGAGCTTCGATGCCGGGAACGTCACCGCGAACACCAGCGGCAACGTCGCCCACGCAAGCCAGACTAGCTGAGGCGCGGTGGCCTCGTACGAGTACTGGATGAGGTACATGTTTACCAGGCCGGTCAGGATGGTCGTGCCCAGAGTCAGTGTCGGATCCAGAGCGGCCCAGGGAATGCTCGCGGTGTCGTAGAGCACGCGGTAGAGCGAATCACCGGTGCGTTTCTCGGCGAGCACCGCCATCGGCAGCCGGGTGAGACGACGGAACAAGCGGGTTCTCAATTGGTTGGCGAGGCGCTGGTTCAACCGCACGCCGATTGCGTACTCCGCGAGCCCCCACGCCCCGCCCGATTCGCTGTACGAGCCGCTGATCTTGTTCTCGGCGCTGGCCGTCTCGTCCTGGCCGGTCAACGAGCTGCCGAACAGACTCACTTCGATTCCATCGCCGGATCGCATCCCGACGAGGATGAGGCCCGCCAAGTAGCCCATGGCGACGGCGAACATGATCTCGAGCGGCGTCATGCCATCGAGGAAGGCGACGACCGGCTGCATGAACGGCGGATACGGCACATCGGTCTCGCCCATGGGCGCCTGAAGGATCACGTTGTCGATCACGATCTTCGCGATCCACGGCGTGAACAGCTGGAAGAACAAGGTGCCCGTCTGAAGTGCGAACTTCGCCGCGAACAGCGCCTTGGCGCTGCCGAGCAACCCGAGACATCGCCACAGCAGCTTTAACGCCTGCGCCGACGAGATCTCCGTATCGACATCGATGCGGTCGTCGTGGTGATGTTCGCCGACGAACCGGTCAACGACGTTGCCGGTCTCGGTCGGCGCGGCTGCTTCAGACACCGAGCGGCTCTCCCGCCGCCGCTTCGGCGAACAGCCGGTAGCGACCGTCGGCCCGGAGCAGCGAATCGTGATCCCCCACCTCGACCGGGCGCCCTTGTTCGAGAAATACGATCTGATCCGCATCGCGGATCGTGGCGATGCGATGGGTGATCAGGAACACCACCTTGTCCTTCCCCCATTGCCGGAGGTTGCGCATGACATCGAGTTCCGTCTCGGCATCGAGCGCCGCGGTCGGCTCGTCGAGGATGAGGATCGGCGTGTTCCTAACGATGGCCCGGGCGAGCGACAGGCGCTGGCGCTGTCCGGACGAGAGCTTTCCGCCGCGTTCGCCCAGTTCCGTGTCGTAGCCGTTCGCGAGTTCGCGGATGAATCCATCGGCGCACGCCACCCGGGCCGCGGCCTCGACGTCGGCACGCGTCGGGCTTCGCGCCGCGTAGCCGATGTTGTCGGCAACGGTGCCGGCAAACAGCACGTTGCGCTGCAAGGCGATGGCCGCACTCTCGCGGATGTCATCGACGCGGAGCATTCTCAAGTCCGTGCCGTTGACGAGGAGGCGCCCCCGATCCGGGTCGTAGAGTCGCAGCAGCAGGGACACCAGGGTGGATTTGCCCGCCCCGCTCGCCCCGACTATCGCCGTGATCGTTCCCGCCTGGGCCACCAGATCGACTCCCTGCAGCACGGGAAGCGCGGGGTCGTAGGCGAAGTGGACGTCCTCCCAGGTCACCGACTCGACGGGCACCGGGAAGCGCACCGGCCGGTCCGGATCGACAATGTCGGCTTCGAGTTCCAGCAGGTAGAACGCTCTTTCGAGCCCGATGAAGAGATCCTGCAGGCGGGCCCAGGTACCGATCAGTCCCGTGGCCCCGAACAACGCGCCGCCGAGTCGCTCGCGCGCGCCCTCGAACGCTCCGAGATTCCACACGGCGAAGCCGACCACCGTCACCGCAGCAACGCCGAGAAACGTCTCCCGTTCACCGAGCACCCAGTAGACGATCACGAATTCCACGCCGATCGTCACGAGGGCGGCAATCGCGGTCACGGCGACCTCGAGCACGGCGATGGTCATGCGCAGGGTGAACGCCGCATCCAGGGCACGATGCGAGTCCTGATCGAAACGCTCGAGAACCCGCTCCTCGCCCTTGTTCGCCTTGACGATTCGCAGCGCGATCATGATTTCCTGCACCCTCGAGGTGAGGTTGCTGAAGGCGACGCGGTTGGCAAGCGCCCGTTCGCGCAGGAGCGGGGTCGCCCAAGCTGCCAGGAGGATCATCGGCACGACTGCCAAAACCGCGGCCAGCGCGATCCTCGGGTCGAAGAAGCAGAGAAAAGCCAGCGCCACGACGATGCTGTAGAGCGCCGCCGCCGGGCCGACGAAGGTCTCCTGGATGAGGCTCGTGATCGTCGCGCTGTCCTGGTAGATGCGGAAGATGGCATCGCCGACCCGGGAGCCGCTGTGGTACTTCAACGACAGGTGCTCCGCCTTGGCGATCATCGCCACGCGCAGGTACTGGTTGATCATCTGCCAGATCCAGATGTTGTAGTACAAGAGGATCCCGGCGAACGGAGCCAACACCACGAGAAGACCCGCTCCCCAGATGATGACGCGCGTCCTGACGGTCTTGCGCTGCGAATCGGTCAGAAGCTCGCGCTCGTTGACGTTGTCGGCGATGTCCTCAAGCACGAACGACTCGTCCACGAACAGCAATTGCGCCTGCAGCGGCTGGAGCTTGTCCCCGACCAGGATCTTGTTGTTGAACAGATCCGTCCCGAGCAGAAAGACGGCGAACAAAACCAGGGAAACAAGCGCCGCCCCAGCGATGAGGATCAGGAGATGCTTGATCAACGGCCGAATGAACGGCCAGCACTTGAGGGCTAGCTGCAGAATCCGGCGCGCGCGGATCGGCGGCAGATCGGTGAGGGTTTCGGTGCCAGCCACGACTACCGGACCGAGTCGTGAACGAAGACCGCGCCGGGTTCCGGTGAGTGCGGGGACAGTACGCGGGTCACCCCCGACTCGGTCGCAAGCTTCGGCATCGGAGTAAGTCTGACAGATTCGCCACGCTCGCGTAGGCCATCGTGCGCGAGTCTTTGCATCGACACGGGTCGGGATGCACACTCCGTATCCGGAGGTTCCGTTGATGGTTCGAAGCGTACGCGGTGTCCCAAGCAGGGGTGCGGCCCTTGGCGTCTACACCAGGCGCACCCTGCTGCGCGGTTCCATGGCTACGATTTCCGCGGCGCTGTGCCCGTTGGCCGCCGGTCAGGCGCCCCTGCCAGCCATCCCCGGCAAACCCGGTCTCAAGGTCCTGAGCGAACGTCCAACCAATGCCGAGACCCCGGCACACCTCTTGGACGATGCCGTGACACCAGCGGAGCGGATGTTCGTCCGGAACAACGGGATACCGCCAGATACCCGCGCCATCGATCCCCTGGAATGGGTGCTTGAACTGGCCGGGGAGGCGTGTGAACGGCCAATGCAACTCGCGCTGCGCGAACTCAAGGAGCGGTTCGAGCACGTCACGTTGCAGCTCCAGGTCGAATGCGGCGGCAACGGCCGCTCCGAGTTCCATCCGCCCGCACGGGGCAACCAGTGGACGACGGGCGCGGTGGCGTGCCCAAGATGGACCGGCGTTCGTCTCAAGGATGTGCTCGACACCTGCGGCATTACCGACGAGGCCGTCTACGTGGCCTACGAAGCCGCCGACACGCACCTGTCCGGCGACCCCACGAAACAGCCCATTTCGCGGGGTGTGCCGATGCACAAGGCCCTCGAGCCTGAGACGCTGATCGCTTGGGCGATGAACGGCGAACCGCTGCCGGCGCTTCATGGGCATCCATTGCGCCTGGTTGCCGGCGGCTGGCCCGGTTCCGTGAGCGGCAAGTGGCTGAAGCGGATCCTGATCCGTGATCGCGTACACGACGGGCCGAAGATGGGCGGCCAGTCCTATCGCGTGCCTTGCGATCCCGTGGCACCCGGGGCGACGGTGGCGGACGAGGACATGTGCATCATCGAGTCGATGCCCGTGAAGTCCCTCATTACCCATCCGCGTTCAGGCAGCCGTCACGAACGGGACAAGCGGATTGCCGTTCGCGGTCATGCCTGGGCCGGCGACCTTGGCGTGGCCAGCGTGTTCACTTCAGTCGACTTCGGCACCACATGGCAAGGCGCCAATCTGGAGGAGCCGGCCAATCGCCTCGCGTGGCAGCACTTCTCCACGGCCATTGCCATCCCAACGCCGGGGTACTACGAGATCTGGGCTCGCGCGGTCGACGAGAACGGGCGCTCCCAACCCGTCGTATTGCCGGGCTGGAACCCCCGCGGTTACCTGAACAACGCCTGCCACCGAATCGCATTGGCCGTCGCATGACGTCTCCCGCACCGGATCGCAGACGGCCGTGGACCATCCGCTTGTTCGTCATCGGAATCCTGCCCGCTTTCGCGCTAGCCGCCGACATCGACACCGACACCGGCCTCGTCACGGAGCCCGGCTGGGAGGACGTCCGCGCCCACTGCGGCGGCTGCCACGCCTATAGCGTCGTGACGAACCAACGTGCCAACCGCGATGCCTGGCTCGACATGATCCGGTGGA
>JAPOYW010000298.1 GCA_026706425.1 Gammaproteobacteria bacterium | reverse complement strand
TTTCGATCCAATGTCCCTCGGGCGCCACAGGGAACGCCGCCGCCATCCGGACCCCGTGCAGAGCCGCGAACAGGATCAGCACGTTGCCCGCGATGAAGACGATGTATCTCCATGCCGGGAGTCTACGATCTTGAGCTTTCATGGATCTTCCGGTCATCCGTCTCCTCCCAAGGCTTCCTCGGGGGATATGGGCGGCCCCACCGCAGGGCACGCATCCAAAAACTCCTCAATCCGATCCGCTATCACGGTGCACATTATCCTACCTCCGATGGTGTTGCACACCACCCCGCCAATCGCGGCAGCGGCCGCCCTGCACACATGGGGGATGACGTACCACATGATGTCGCAGACGCTCTCGGGCGGGCATTGCCATGTGTTCTTGCAGTGGGGGATCGTAGGTTGCCCGCACAGGCACTGAGGCGGCGGACCGGCGTTGTCAAGGAACTCTGCAGTGGAAATGCAGGTCATCCCGAGGCTCGGCCCGCAACCCGTCTCATTGCGGTATCCCGCCGCACAAGCGCAGTACCAACTTTGGTTCTCCCCCCGTTTCGGCACCTGTGTGGCCGGACAGTCTAGGTGGTCGTTGCGGCTTTTCCAGTTCGCGTTCCAACGACCCGTGTAGCGCGGCGATTGGGTGTACCACGCACCGTTGCGCGGCACATAGAATCCGGAGCAGAGCCGCGACCACGCCGACACCGGATCGGTGCAGTCTATCGTGTAACCGCGCCGGGTGCGTAGGTTGATGGTGCGCTCTCAGACGACGGTGACCTCCTCGATGTCGTCCTCCGTCGGACACCCGTCGCTGCCGCTGCCGTAGTTGTCCGGGCAGTTGTCGGCAAGATCCGACACCCCATCGTTGTCGCGGTCCGGCGGCGCTTCTGCGCTTGACACGGCGGCCAAGCCGACGGCAAAACCCCAGGCGCAGGCGGTCGCAAGGATTCGTGTTCTCACGGTTGCATTCCCTCCAATTCGAAAACCCGGTCCCAGCGACGCGGGCGTGTCGGCGAGCGTGGTTAACTATTGTTTTGGCGTATACGCGGACAGAAGCTGAACCATCTGCTTCTTTGCCACGCAACCCCGACCTACCGTGACGCTGCCGTAACAGGCTGTTGAAAACGGCGCACGCCGTCGTTGTGTGCAGTCGCGTTGCGCATTCGCGACACGACCGGAGCCGGTGCCGTACTCTGTGCGGGCGCGCTAGTTCCCCAGTTCCCGGGTCATGGCGACCGAGGTGGAGAGTTAATCCCAGATCGCGTGCGGGGTTTGACTCAGACGAGCAAGTCGTAGGACTCCATGAAGCGGCTCATCCACAGCGCGCCCGGCTCGTCGTAGTTGCCCGATGCTGCTTGGGCTGGGGGCAAAACGCGGTGCGCTCACGGGCGACGGATTTTCCTGGCACCGGGAGCCACCAACGTCAAGACACCCACCACCACCAGATAGACCACAACCACCCCCGACGACACCGCCCCCAAGGCAATAAGAGGTGGTTCCGGATCCAAGCCCTCTTCCAGGAACGCCCTGAAAATCACCACCGCGAACGCCGGTGCCTCGTGTTCCCCGTCGAAGCGATACGGGGTCAGAGACCACGCCAACACGAGGCAGCCGGGCAGGAACCGCCAACGTCCCCAGTTCCGTGTGACCAGCCACAGCAGCCATGCCAATCCCAGCCCCGCAACGACGGCCGCGATCCACGCGATCACCTCGCCCGTCACGGTTCGTGCACCCAGCGGACAACGTACTCATCCAACGGCTCGTCCGGATGGACCGCCGGCTCGGGTATCACGTTGCCGTAGACGCTGATTCCCGCATCGATGACGGTTTGGCTGTCACCCGATACCAGCGGATGCCACCAGGCGAGATCACGACCTTCGGCAAGACGCCGGTACGCGCAGGAGCCAGGAAGCCAGTCGTATTCGCGCACCGTTTCTGCATCCAGGCGGACGCAATCGGATACCAGCCGGTGTCTTTCGGCGTATCGGATACAGCGACAGGTATCCAGGTTGAACAGGCGGCACACGACGGACGTGGGAAACGCCTCCCCGGTTTCCTCGTCGGCCAGTTTGATCACGCAGCAGCGGCCACAGCCGTCGCAAAGGGACTCCCACTCCTCCGGGCCCAACTCGTCCAGCGTCTTCCTCTGCCAAAAAGGCTTCATCGCGTCCCGCGCTGTGGGGTTGTCCCCAGTCCCTCTCACGACCCGGCCGAGAGGATCTCGGTGAAGATGTCGCCGACGACGCGTCGGCGCCACCCCCGGCGATAGCGCGGGGGCAGTTCGCCGCAGCCTCGGAAATAGCGCAAGTCGGCCTCGAGATCCCGTTTTCGGGCGAGCACCTCGGGGGCGATCCCAAGCCGATCCGACTCGCGACGGCCGGCGTCCCGAAGGGTTCTGACGACGTCGCCATCGCGTCGACTCAAGGGGCGGGTTGCCTCTGAAGCGGGTTCTCGATCCGCCAGCCCCTGGCGGTGAACGGCCGCCAGGACCTTCCCGTACCGCTTCGCGGTACGCCGGGGCAGCAGGCTTGCCACGACCCCCGATTCGAGCCGGTCGCACCGGGCCAGTGCCATGAGATGCTCGTCCTTGACGGTATGGCCCCGGGGTATGTCGCGTCGGCGTGCTTCCTGTTCGCGCCAGCGGACGAGGTTCCGCAAAACGATGCGCTCGCGGCTGCCGAGCCTCCATACGCCTTTCATCGTCTCGAACCACGTGTCGGGTGTGGCGACGGGCGTATCGAGGATCTGCTGCATATCCTCGAGGAACCACTCAAGGCGGCCGGCATCGGCCAATGCCTCGCTCTGCCGGCGCCAGATCGGCCTGAGGTACGCCACGTCCTCGTCCGCGTACCTCACCTGTTCCCTCGACAGGGGACGTTGGAGCCAGTCCGACCGGGTCTCGTGCTTGTCCAATTTGAGACCCAGATAATGTTCCACCAACTTCGCGTAGCTGGCCGAGAACTCGCCGCCCAGGAAGGCGTGCGCGAGTTGGGTGTCGACAAGACTCGCCGGCTGGACATCGAGGTGGGTCGCCATCACCTCCAGGTCCTCCGAGCAGCCGTGAATCACCTTGGTCCGCATCGGGTCCAGCAGCAGTGCCTTGAGCGCCTCGAATGTCGCCCCGACCTGAGCATCCACTAGGACAACGCCCCCATCCCCGGCGAGTTGGTAGAGCGCCGGAATCGGGTAGAAGGTCCGTACGCGAATGAACTCCGTATCGATGCCGACGACTTCGCCGAGCGACTCCACGCAGGCCTCGAGGCCGGCGTCCGTCGTAATCAGCTGGGACGGGTCCACGGGTTAGATCATTCCTAGTCGACGGTTCGCCGGCCCTGCAGCGCGTGGGCGATGGTTCCCCCATCGATGTACTCCAGCTCGCCGCCGAGGGGAACCCCATGCGCAATCCGAGACACCGCGGCACCGGTGTCCCGCAACGACTCCTTGATGAAGTGGGCGGTCGCCTCTCCCTCCACCGTCGGGTTCGTCGCCAGGATTACTTCGCGCACGCCGCCGTCGCGCACCCGGGTCGGCAGGTCGATGAGGCCGAGTTCGTCGGGACCGATGCCGTCGATGGGCGACAGACGGCCGTGAAGCACGTAGTAGCGGCCGCTGAAGCCGCCCGCAAGTTCAATGGCGACGATGTCGGACGGGGACTCCACAATGCACAGGAGCTCTCCATCCCGCCTTGGACTGGCGCAGATCGCGCACTCCTCGGACTCGGTAAGCGTTCGGCAGGTCCGGCAGCGCTGAACCCTCTCGGCGGCGTCGGTCAAGGCGGACGCAAGCGCGACCGCACCGGCGCGGTTGTACTGCAGCAAGTGCAGCGCCGTCCGTGTCGCCGTCTTGGGGCCGACGCCAGGAAGCGCCTGCAAGGACTCGATCAGACGGTCGATCAAGGGACTGATGCGCATCGGCTAGTCCAGTGCTCCAGCGCTATTGCAGGATCCCCGGCAGGTTCAACCCGGGCGGCAATCCGAGACCCTGTGCGAGGTCGCTCATCTTCTCCTTGTGCATGGCTTCGACACGTCGTACAGCATCGTTGAAGGCGGCGGCGACGAGATCCTCTAGCACGGCGCGTTCCTCCGTTGCGGCAAGGGGATCGATTTCGACCCGCAAGGCCTCGAAGCGCCCGTTCAGGGTGACCTTGACCAGGCCCGCGCCGCTCTCCCCGGTGACCGGGGTCCGCTTCAGGGACTCCTGCAAATCACCTAGCCGGGATTGCACCTCCCGGGCCTGCTTGAACATGTCGCCGAGGTTCACCGGAGCGGCTCCGTTCGGTCGGACAACCGCGCCGAATCGAGTGTTCCACCGAACTCATCGAGCATCGCCCGCACGTTGGGATCCTCCATGAGCGTCGCCTCCGCCGTCTCGCGTGTTTCCTTCGCCATGCGCGATTCGCGCGCCATGGGGGTTTCGTTCTCGAGTTGTCCGATCTCGAAGTCCACCTGAAGGTCCCGGCCCGCGAAGTTGGCGGCCAAGCGTTCGATCTCCAAGCGTTGCTTGTCGTTGAGCAGCGATTCGTGGGATTGGTCGAGCCGAATCAGCCATCGTCCGGTCCCGCGATCCGTGAGGTTGGAGTTCTTGAGGATCATCGCCGTCACCCCCTGAGGCGCCATCGCCGAGACCACGTCCCACCAGCCGCCCGAATCGCGAACTTGCGCTGGGGCTGCCGCATCGTCGGTGCGCTCGTCATCGATCCGGGCGGTTGTCCGATCCTCCTCGCGCGGCGGTTCGAGCCGCTCGGCGGTTGCGCCGGCGGTCCGTTCGTCGAGGGGTGTCTCGGTTGACTCGAAGGAAGCCAGGCGTAGCAGGGTCATGTCGAAGCCGATCTTCGTGTCCGGCGCGAACTCGATGTCGCGGCGGCCCATCAACGCGATCTGGTAGTAGAGCTGAAGATCTTCCGCCGAGAACGTCCCGCGAAAACGCGAGTAGCCGGAGCCGGGCGTCGATTCCAGCTCCTCGGCCACGGCAAGATCGTGGAACCCGCGCTGCAATTCGTCCAGCACGCCGGCCAGGTCCAGGGAACGCGACGCGAGTTCGTCGCCGGTCGCGAGCAGCCGTTCGATGTCGCCGGCCGCCAAGGCGTCGAGCAACGCGCCGATCTCGTCCCGACCGGCGATCCCAAGCATCTCGTTCACGCTTTGGGTCGTGATGACGCCACCGCCATGCGACACCGCTTGATCGGCAATCGACAGCGCATCCCGCATGCTGCCCCTGGCGGCCCGCGCAATGATCGCGAGCGCGGTCTCATCCGCCGTGATGTCCTCGGCGTCGAGGATTTTCGCAAGCTGCGCCTCGATGACCTCGGGAAGCATGTTCTTCAAGTTGAACTGCAGACACCGGGACAGGACCGTGACGGGGATTTTCTTCGCCTCCGTCGTGGCGAGGAGGAATTTGACGTGCTCCGGCGGCTCCTCGAGTTTCTTCAAGAGCGCGTTGAAGCTGTGGCCGGTGAGCATGTGCACTTCGTCGATGAGGTATACCTTGTAGCGCCCCTGGGCCGGTGCCAGGTCGGCGTTGGCGAGCAGTTCCCGGGTGTGGTCGACCCCTGTCTGAGAGGCGGCGTCCACCTCCAGCAAATCCATGAAATGACCTGCGGCAATGCCGGCGCAGGATGCGCATTCGCCGCAGGGTGTCGAGGTGATGCCGGTCTCGCAATTGAAGCAGGCGGCGAGTATCCGACCCAGCGTCGTTTTGCCGACGCCCCGGGTGCCCGTGAACAGATAGGCATGGTGAAGGCGTTCGCTTTCCAAGGCGTTGGACAGGGCTCGTACGACATGCTCCTGGCCCACGACATCGGCGAACGTGCGCGGGCGGTACTTTCGCGCCAACACCAGATAACTCATGATGGTAGGCATGTTACCGCAATCCATCGGCGAACCGGCTGCCGACGCGTGCCCTAGACGAGCGTGGAAGGCTTGTTGATCATCGGCCATCGCGGCGCGGCGGGCCTCTTCCCCGAAAACACGCTCCCCGGATTCGCCGGCGCGGTCGAACTCGGCGTCGACGGCGTGGAGCTCGATGTCCGCATGGCGGGATCCGAGGTCGTCGTCATTCACGACGAACGCGTCGATCGCACCACGAATGGCACCGGTGTGGTGAGCGAACTGGGCTTTGCCGAACTGCGAAGCCTCGACGCCGGGGACGGCCAGCCGATTCCGACGCTGGCCGAGGTACTCGATCTCGTACCCAGGCACGTGATGGTCAACATCGAACTCAAGGGTTCCGGGACGGCCCTCCCCGTCGCGGATATCGTGGCTGATCGAGTGGATGCTGGACAAACCGCGGACTTGCCGTCGCTACTCGTGTCCTCCTTCGATCACGACGAACTGCGCCGTTTCCACGAAGCCTGTCCCCGGGTGCCAAGTGCGCCCTTGGCGAGCCGCTGGTCCGACGGCCTGGAGTCCGTTGTCGGCGCTCTGGATGCCTGGTCCGTCAACCTGTCTCAGCCCACCGCGACCGAAGCTCGCATCCGGGCGGTGCGAAGTTGGGGGCGACGTTGCCTTGTCTTTACGGTCAACGATCCCGGCAGGGCGGAGGCGTTGAGTGCGATTGGCGCAACCGGGGTGTTTACCGACTACCCTGACCGTCTCGTCGAAGATCCGGTGTCGCGTTTTTCGAGTTCGGCAAGTTCCCGGTGCAGCTCGTAGTGCCCCGACGTGACATGGGTTTCCATGCGCCGCAGTTTCAATTCCATCTGGTCGAACTCGGCGCTCACATCCCTCAGGCGCTGGCGCGGAATCCACGAATACGCCTCCGGCGAGTCGTCCTTCCCGCGACTTCGTTCGCGTCGCCTCCGACGTGGCGACCGAGCGCGTGGCATTCTCTTGTGGATGGGACTTGGGTCCATGAGCAGCGCCGCAACGAAATAGCCCACCAGGGTCACGGAGGTGAGGAACACCAGCCCTGTGAGTGCGATCAGACGAACGACCCCGGTCTCCAGCCCGTAGTAGTTCGCGATCCCCGCACAGACACCGAGGAGCTTGCCGTTTTCGCGGTCCCGACACAGCCTAGGGGTCCGTGGCTGGCCGGACCATGGCCAGGCACGTGTCCGCTCGCGTTGCGAGCGCGACCTGGCGTTGGGGGAAATCCGATCCGCAACCCCCTCGATATAGTCCGCCGCCCGGTCGGTGGCGGACGCCGACAGATCCCGGGCCGCCTGTTCGATCCGGGCGACCGCCTCTTGAATCCTGTCGTCCGGAGAAGCGCCCCTTTCCGCCCGCCGGCGTTCGCGCCGATCATCTGACGGTCCGTTCATCGGTCGCTGCGCCGGCGCCAGTCCGGCGTCTCGGCATCGAGGATCGACTCGAGCGTTTCGATGCGTTCCCGCATGTCCTCGGCGGACGATGCCAGGCGCTCGAGCTCGGCACGCTCGTCGGCGGTGAGCATGCCCTGGCTACGCCCCTTGGACCGGTAGTGCATGATTATCCAGAGGGGTGCGACGAATATCAGGAACAGAACCGCCGGGGCGATGATGAACTCGGGAAGGTACATTCCGGTTCTCCTGCCTCAACCCTCGCCTAGCCCTTGTCCTTGGCGGCGTCGCGCGCCACGCGTTCCTTGAGCTGTTTGAGCTCCTCGTCCACCGCCTCGTCCACCTCGAGTTGCTCGATCTCGTCGTTTAGCGTCCGCTTGCCCAGATCATAGGACTCGATCTGGCCCTCGAGGTCATCCATCTTTCGCTCGTACTGCTCGAAGCGGATCATGGCGTCGTCGATGTTGTGGTCGCTGAGTTGCCGACGGACACCTAGCCGAACCTTCGCGGCCTGGCCGCGCATGATAATGGCATTCTGTCGGGCTTTGGCGTCCTTGATCTTGTTCTGCAAGGCACCGATGTCCCCGTTGAGCTTCGCCAGCGTGCCGTCAAGCACCTCGAGATCGGATGCCACCGACTCCGCGACTTCGTCGGCCTTGGACTTCTCGACCAGGGCGGCCCGCGCCAGGTCGTCGCGGTCCTTGGAAATGGCCAGTTCGGCCTTGCGCTCCCATTCGGCGGCCTCCTCGCGAAGCTGTTCGTGCCGGCGCGTCAGTTCCTTGCGGTCGGCGATGGCGCGTGCCGAGGTCGACCGAACCTCGACCAGCGTCTCCTCCATCTCGCCGATGATGAGACGGACCATCTTCTCCGGGTCCTCGGCCTTGTCGAGCAAGGCGTTGAGGTTGGAATTGACGATGTCCGTCATGCGCGAAAATACACTCATGTCAACGATCTCCAATAAGCTCCTGTCGAGGGAGGGAATTGTCCGTGCCCAATCCGTATCAGAATCCGTGCCAATGGAACCAAGAGCCATAAGTCGTTGATATCCTTTCCGGACTCACTGGCCGGCCAAACAAATCCATGAGCATGGGTGGCGGAATAGACCAACTATTGGCAGAATTCGGCCATCGCTCCCAGGCAAAAACGATGGTCAATCCGAAGGAACCCGACCGTCTTGTCGGCGAGTCGCCGGCATTTCTCGCGGTCCTGGAAGCGGTGTCCCAGATCGCTCCGCTGGACAAGCCCGTGCTCGTGGTCGGCGAGCGGGGCACCGGGAAGGAGTTGATCGCTTCCCGACTACACTACCTGTCGAGCCGTTGGGACGGGGAGTTCCTAAAGCTCAACTGCGCCGCGATCAGCGACACGCTGATCGAGTCCGAACTCTTCGGTCACGAGGCCGGAGCGTTCACCGGTGCCGCGCGTTCCCACCAGGGTCGCTTCGAACGCGCCGACGGCGGTACGTTGTTCCTCGACGAGCTTGCCAATACCTCCGGGCTGGTTCAGGAAAAACTCCTGCGGGTCATCGAGTACGGCGAGTTCGAACGTGTCGGCGGCAAGCGGACCATGCAAGTCGACG
>JAPOYW010000575.1 GCA_026706425.1 Gammaproteobacteria bacterium | reverse complement strand
CTCGACGCCTGGATTCCTGGGCCAGAAACAGAAGTGGTTTCTGCTACGCCTGCTCGCGGACGACAATGCGGTCTGCACCATGAACTGTGCAAAGCCGGAGTTCGACGAGTGGCGCTGGGTCAGCTACTGGTATCCGGTGGGCCAGGTCATCGCCTTCAAGCGCGGCGTGTACCGACGGGCGCTCCGCGAGCTTGCACCGGCGCTGACCGTCTCCGATGCTTCCGATGGCGAACCGTGCTCGACGCGCTGAGACAGATCGTTCAGGACGTCGGTGCCGCGTCCGGTTTCCGGGCTGCGCTGGACCTGCTCGTGGCCCGGGTGTCGATGATCCTCGATGCCGAGGTCTGTTCGATCTACCTTCGCAACCGACAAAGCGGTCGCTTCGTGTATGTCGCCAACGAGGGATTCAACCCGCAGATGGTCGGGCGGGTCTCGCTGTCGTCCGGCGAGGGGGTCGTGGGCCTCGTCGCGGAACGGGCTGAGCCCATCAACTTGGAGAACGCGCCGGACCACGAGCGCTACCACAAGGTATTGGGCATTGGCGAGGAGTCGTTCCAGGCATTCCTCGGCGTGCCCATCATCCATGTCCGCGAAGTGCTCGGGGTCCTCGTGGTCCAGGACCGCGAGGCGCGCCGCTACAGCGAGGACGAGGTCGCGTTCCTCGTGACATTGGCCGCCCAGGTCGCAGGTCTTGTTGCACACGCCGAAGCCACGGGGGATGTCGACGACCTGTTCCCGGGCACCGACGGTGCGGAACAGCGGGAGGCCCGGTTCCACGGCATCCCCGGAGTCGCGGGCATCGGCATCGGTACCGCCCACGTCGTGTTGCCAGCGGCACGGCTGGAATTGGTGACGGATCGCGAAGCGGAAAACGTCGACGCGGAACTCGCGCTCTTCGACCGGGCGATCGGGCAGGCCCGGGACGATATCGAACGCATCAACGCGCAGATGGCCAAGAACCTGGGGCCGGAGGAACGCGAACTCTTCGACGCCTACCTGCACATGCTCGACGACGGCGCCTTGGCCGGGGATGTCCGTGAGGGCATTCGCGAGGGGCAGTGGGCCCAGGGCGCGCTCAAGCACGCGATCCTCGAACAGGCCGCGACGTTCGAGCGGATGCAGGATTCATACCTTCGGGAGCGTTCGGCCGACGTGCGCGAACTCGGTCAGAGGGTGCTCGCCAACCTCCAGGAGATCCGCGAGACCCGGGGATCGTATCCCGAGGACATGGTTCTCGTTGCGGACGAGCTTACAGCCCCCATGATGGCCGACCTGCCCATCGAGCGGCTGCGCGGGATTGTCTCGCTCAAGGGATCGCGCAACTCCCACGGCGCGATTCTCGCCGACGCGTTGGGAATCCCGACCGTGATGGGCGCGGTGAACGTGCCCATCTACGAACTCGAGAACCGAACCGTCGTCGTCGATGGCCACTACGGCGAGGTGTTCGTGAATCCCAGTTCGCCGGTTCGCGATCTCTACGAAGGCTTCCAGGAAGAGGAGGAGGAGTTCGCCCGGGAACTCGAAACCTTGCGCGACCAGCCGAGCGTCACCCGTGACGGCCATCGCATCAACCTCTGGGTCAACATCGGCCTGGTGAGCGAAATCACCCGTTCGCTGGACCGCGGTGCGGAGGGGATCGGTCTATTCCGCACAGAGGTGCCGTTCGCGGTGGGCGATCGGTTCCCCACGGAGGAGGAACAACGGGTCATCTACCGGGAGCACATGGAGGCGTTCGATCCACGCCCCGTGACCATGCGCACCCTGGACATCGGCGGCGACAAGCCGCTGTCCTACTTCCCAATCGAGGAGGAGAACCCGTTTCTCGGCTGGCGGGGCATTCGCATCACCCTCGATCACCCGGAGATCTTCCTCGCCCAGGTCCGCGCCATGATCAAGGCCAATGCGGGTCTCGAGTGCATCCTGCGCATCATGCTGCCGATGGTTAGCCGATTGGAGCAGGTGGAGGATGCCAAGGCGTTGATCCACCGTGCCTACGAGGAGGTCCGGGAGGAAGGCCACGACGTCAAGGAGCCCCTGATCGGCGTGATGATCGAGGTACCGGGCGCCATCTACCTGATCCGAGAGTTCGCCCGGGCCGTGGATTTCGTGGCCGTCGGCTCCAACGACCTGACCCAGTACATGCTGGCGGTCGATCGCAACAATTCCCGGGTTGCGGAACTCTTCGAGGAAGTGCACCCGTCGATGCTCCAGGCACTTCGGGAGATCGCCAAGGCCTGCCATGCGGAAGGCAAACCCGTCGGCATCTGCGGCGAACTCGCGGGCACGCCGGAGGGGGCCGTCCTGTGCGTCGGGATGGGCTACGACGTGCTTTCGATGAACGCCGCGAACCTGCCGCGGGTCAAGTGGGTGATCCGCCAGGTGTCGCTGATCGACTGCCGTCGAATCCTGGCCCGCGCGCTCAGGATGCGGTCGAACAGCGAGATCCTCGATTTCGTGCGGGACCAGCTAGTCGGCGCCGGACTCGACCGTGCCGTTCCTCACCACGAAGTGCCGATCAGTTTCTGATTGAGCCGGCTACACCACCCGGGACAGTCCCCCGTCCATGTTGATTGCGCAGCCGGTGAGGTACGACGCGCCACCGGACGCGAGGAACAGGGCCACGTTGCCGCACTCCTCCGCCTCGCCCATGCGGCCCATGGGCAGCGATCTGCCCGAATTGGCCATGAACTCCTCGAAGCTCACGCTCTTGTCGGAACGATCGTAGGCGCGGCGGATCTGGTCGGACTTGATGCTGCCGATCATCAGCGCGTTCACCAGCACGTTGTGCGGCGCGCCTTCGCCGGCCAACACCTTGGTCAGCGCCAGGCCGGCGGCGCGGGAAACGGAGGTCGGCGCGGATCCGGGGGGCGGCGCTTTCGCTGCCGTATTCAGGATGTTGATGATTCGACCCCAGCGGCGCTCCTTCATCCCCGGGAACACCAGCCGGCTGAATCGAATCGCGGCGAACAGCTTGAGATCGAGATCCGCTTGCCAGATTTCGTCGGTGATGTCCTCGAACCGGCCGGTCTGGGATTGGCCGGCGTTGTTCACCAGGATGTCGATGGGGCCCAGATCGCCAACAGTGGCCTCGACGGTGCGCTCGATCGCCCCGGCGTCGGTGACGTCGCAGGAGAAGGTCGCCACCCTCCCGCCGCTTTGTGCCTCGATGGCCTTCTTGGCTTCAGCCAGCAGGATTTCGCGGCGTGCCACCAGTGCTACGTTGGCGCCGGCAGCGTGGAAGGCCGCGGCCATTGCGCGGCCCAGCCCCAGGCTGCCGCCGGTGACCAGCGCGGTGCGTCCGGTTAGATCGAGGTCCATGTCGTCTCCTTGTTTCGAGGTTTGGAAGTCTTGGCGAGGTCGATTGACGTTGCCGAACGTCCGCCCGGCTCTCCGAACGGTCCGTACTGGCGTTCGACGAATTCTAGCGAGTCGCGCTTGAGGACAATCGCTGTGCTCGCTCGCGTGCCGTACTCGGAACCGTGGATGAAGCAGGGCGAATAACTGCGCTCGGGGGCGAGTTCCCGATCGGGCGGGGTCTCCAGCGGCAGGTGGGGCTTCCCGAGCAGT
This sequence comes from Gammaproteobacteria bacterium, assembly GCA_026706425.1. Taxonomy (GTDB): domain Bacteria; phylum Pseudomonadota; class Gammaproteobacteria; order Pseudomonadales; family Azotimanducaceae; genus VXYL01. Next base: position 5,303 of record JAPOYW010000575.1, on the reverse strand, counting down.
TGGATGAGGTCGTCGGTCGACGCCTTGGGGGCGATGCCCGCCAGGGCGGCCGCGCCGAACACCGCCTTCGGCCACTGCTGGTACGCGGGCACGTGAGGATCGGCATTCGGCGTACCGTGCGGCTGGCCGAGACGGGTATTGGTGAGACCGTAGACGCCGGCACCGAGAACGCGCATCTCGCCGGTTCGGTTGGAGATGTAGACCAGGTCGCAGCCGTCGTAGGCGATGAAATTGAAACCCGCGTAACGGTCGAAGTCGATGGTGGCGATGAAATCCCGGGCCGGAATCGTACCGGTGAGGAATTGTCGGGGCAGGTCTCCCCGAGACCCTGGTGGTTTGGGGACGCTCTTGTCCTCGGTCCAGTTGGTTACCGCAGCCAGGCGCCCGTCCCGGGATACCGCGAGCCAGGTGCCGTGGGCTTCCTGGTCGCGACCGCCGAATATGCCGCGCGCCCTGGCGGGCGCGTCGGGACCCGCCGGTGTCTGGTCTTCCCACCAATGTGCGGGGCGTGTGGGCCGCGCGTAGAATTCGTCGCGGTTCGCGGCGAGTACCAGGGGGCGGTCCGGGTGCGTCCGGTAGGCGAACAGGATGAGGCACATAGGCGAGCGAGTATGAACTATCCCGTGATCGACAAGGTGATCGTCGAGTTGGGTCCGTTGTCGATACGCTGGTACGGATTGATGTACGTGTTCGGGGTGGCCGCCTTCTACCTTCTGGGCAAACGGCGTATACGTCGCGGCTCGGCGACTTGGCGGACTCAGGATCTCGCCGACCTCGTCTTCTACGGCGTGATCGGCGTCATCGTCGGTGGGCGCGTCGGGTTCGTCTTGTTCTACGGCATGGACGCTTTCCTAAGGGATCCTCTTGTGCTCGTGCGCATCTGGGAAGGCGGCATGTCGTTCCACGGCGGCCTGCTGGGCGTGATCGCTGCCTGCTGGGTGTTTGCGCGTAGGTCGCAGCGCAGCTTCCTCGAGATCTCCGACTTCGCTGCGCCGCTTGCGCCGCTGGGTCTCGGGCTTGGCCGGTTGGGCAACTTCATCAATGCCGAGTTGCCTGGACGGGTGACTGAACTGCCGATCGGTGTGCACTTCCCCTGCGATAGCGTGCGCGAGCTGACCATGCGCTGTTTCGGCGACTACGAAGCCGTCACGCGGCATGTTTCGAGTCTCTACCAGGCCGTGTCGGACGGCGTCGTCCTGTTCCTCGCCGTTTGGCTGTTCGCGGCGAGGCCGCGGGCCCCCGGCCGCGTGTCGGGTGTGTTTCTACTCGTCTATGGCTGCCTGCGGTTCCTGACGGAGCTCGTTCGCGAGCCAGACCCCGGTCGCGGTTTCGTGGCGTTCGACGCCTTGACGACCGGACAGCTTCTGTCGGTGCCCATGATCGCCCTCGGTGGATACCTGCTTTTCCTGCATCGTACGGCGCCTCGAACCGCGCCGTAGTCCTCATGAGTCAACGGATTTCCCTCATCTGGGCCATGACGAGAAACCGCGTCATCGGGAATAGAGGGGGGTTGCCGTGGAACCTCCCCGATGAGATGGCCCACTTCACGCGCACGACATTGGGGCATCCCGTCATCATGGGAAGGCGGACATTCGAGTCGAGGGGCAGTCCGCTCCCGGGGCGGCACAACATCGTGTTGTCCCGCCGCGGCTACTCGGCTTGTGGTGCGACGGTGGTCCCGGACTTGGACGAGGCGTTGTCGACCGCCGGCGAAGGGGATTGCTTCGTGATCGGCGGCGTGTCGCCGTGTCTGGAAGCCTTGCCCCGGGCACACCGGTTGATTGCGACATTCATCGACGCGGTAATCGAAGGCGACACCGTCTTTCCGGATTTGGACTTCGCTTCTTGGCGGAAGATCGAATGCGTTCACCATCCGGCTGATGAACGTCACCGCCACGCATTCGATATTGCGACCTTCCTGCGACGAAGTTGAGGGCGGGTTGTCCTACCGGTCAGCACGTGGAACTCGACGCACCAAAACCAACCCCCCTCGCTTGCACGCGAGGTTGAATGCCTGCGGGGAGTCGCGTCCCCGCAGGCCTATCAAGTCAGCTACCGGGAAATAACTGGCTTTTGGCGTATCGGTACGTCAATCCCCGTCTGACGGCATGATTCGGTTCCACGTCCGAATCGCCAGCACCGCCACGACTCCGCCGAACAGCGCCACGCTGATCTGGTCGACGATGGCATCGAGGTAGTCGCCGATGACATGGATGTGCCCGAGGACGTCGGCGCCTGCTGCTGCGCCAACCGCGATGGCGAGGGCCAGGTACCCCGTCGCGTCTTCGGCATCGAGGCACATGACCCCGTACGCCAGTCCGAGAACGACGATTACCAGGGGCAGGATGGCCTCCGGTACAAGATCCGGCCACAAGCCCTGCACGATTGCCGCGATGACGGCTAGGCCAACGATGATTCTCGCTGCCATGGTTGCCTCCCTAAATTGTTGTTGTGTCCCAATGTGCTAGCGAGCTGCCCGGTTCGGGCGAATGCCCGCGGCACCATTTGACATATAGCACCATCCACCGGCTACCGATACCAGCAAGTAGTAGCAAGATGTGTCGATCTGTTACGCACTTGCCCGTACGGCCATTGCGCAACCCAACGCCCGGTCCACCGTCGCGGCGCTAGCGCGCGGCTATACTTGGAGGTTCCCGTAGCGGAATCGGTATTCAAGGATTCGATGATCGTCAAACCTCGGATTCGCGGCTTCATCTGTACGACTGCGCACCCTCTCGGATGCCGTGCCGGCGTGGATCGGCAGATCGCCGCGGTGGAGGCCGGTGGCGCGCTGGATGGGTCTAGCAACACGCTGGTCATCGGGTGTTCGGGCGGATTCGGCCTAGCCTCGAGGATCGCTGCGGCGTTCGGGTGCGGTGCCTCTACCATCGGCGTGTCCTACGAACGTGCCCCGTCGGCTACCCGGACGGCGACGGCGGGCTGGTACAACAACCGCGCTTTCGAAGCCGCGGCAGCGCGTCGCGGACTCTATGCGCGGACATTCGACGGCGATGCCTTCGCCGACGAACTGCGCGGCGAAGCCGTGGCCGCCATCGCCGAGGACCTGGGGAAGATCGATCTTCTCGTGTACAGCCTGGCGGCGCCCGTGCGGACCCACCCGCGTACCGGCCAACAGTTCCGTTCCGCGATCAAGCCCCTTGGCGAACCGCTGGCCGTGAAGACCCTGGACGTCAACCGCGGCGAGGTCCGGGACATCGTCCTCGAACCGGCCAACGAAGACGAAACGCGCGCGACCGTGGGGGTCATGGGCGGTGAGGACTGGGAATTCTGGATCGACGCCCTCGACGAGTCCGGCGCGTTGGCGCGCGGCTTCCAGACCGTTGCGTTCTCCTATCTGGGCAGCGACCTCACCGCGCGCATCTACCGCGAAGGAACCCTCGGACGGGCGAAGGCCGACGTGGATCGGGCGGCGGCGGCCATCGATGACCGGCTCGACGGCATCGGCGGTCGGGCACGGGTCGCCGTCCTCAAGGCCATCGTCAGCCAGGCCAGCACGGCGATCCCGGTGGTACCCCTCTACATGTCGATATTGTTCCGGGTCATGAAAGAACAAGGCAGCCACGAGTCCTGCATCGAGCATATCGACCGGTTGTTCCGCGACGGCCTTTACGGGGACGCGATGCCTCGCGACGACGTGGGCCGGCTTCGTGCGGATTCCCGGGAATTGGCGGAGGAGGTGCAGGCGGAGGTCAGGCGCCGTTGGGATGTTGTCGATTCGGAGAACATCGCGAAACTCGCCGATCTGCCCGGGTTCCGGGAGGAATTCCTGGCGGTATTTGGATTCGGTCTACCTGGCGTGGACTACGATCAGGATGTCGATCCCATGGACGGGACTTGACCGACGCTTAAGCCGCGGCGACTGGCGACACGGGTTGAGGGTCGGTGGCGCATGGCGAATGACGGTGTTCGTGTGGCGTTCACGAGGGCGGCCTTCTGGATCCCGCTGGCACTATGCGCCGCGGCGGCGCTGTCCGCGAATCCCTCCGGCGCGGTGGCCAGCCTGTCCGGCGTTGCGGCCCATTCGACGGCCTTTGCCTACCTTCCCGCCGCCCTGTTCGCGGCGCACTTCCGAACGGGCCCGACCGTCGCGGTGGTTCTGTGGCTGCTGGCCTTCGGGGTCTTGATCGAGGTCGGGCAGACGTTCATAGACGGACGCAGCGGGGAGTTGCTCGACGTGGCTGTCGACGCCCTCGGCATCGCGATCGGTTGCGTGGGCTACCGCATGTGGGCATGGCGCTACGGCCTAGGGGTTAATTGATGCAACCCCGTGCGGTGGCCTCGATCACCGTCTCGACCATCCCGTTACGTACGCCCAGGTAACGGTCCCAGCGGTTCATCGTCACGTCCTGCTGGTGCGTGAGCAGGAAGAACGGATCCCCAGTCGACAGTCCCTCGACGGAATCGCCGTGCAGGACGACGCCATGGTGGTCGATGGAAGCGACTTCGATGCCCGCGGGGCTTTCCACCGTCGGAACCCCGTTGGGTGCGCCGATCGCGTCGACGGTTACATCGCCGACGGCTGTTCCGGCGTCGGGCCGGCGAACCACGCGCCCCATGACCCGGGCCGCGAATCGAAATTCGTTCATGTAGGCGTAGGGCACTTCCATCACGATGTAGGTTCCGCCCTGGATCTCGTCGACCTCCGGGTGCATCGCCGCCACGTCGTAGGTCCAGGACTCGCCGGTCGATACCAACTCGACGGGTATGCCGGCGTGCTCGATGGCATGCTTGACCTCGAGGACGCGGCCGATCCAGCGATTGCCCTCGGCGAAGCGCTGTTCCCGGGACGGGGGCCGGGCCCGGGGCACCTGATGGCTCATCACGCCGCGGAAGCGCAGGTTCGGGGCCTCCATCGCCTGCTCGGCGAGCGCCACCGCCTGTCGGGATGTTCGCACACCGCCACGCCCCATCGAGGTGTCGACCTCGATGACCACGCCCAGTAACGCGTCCGCCTCCCGCGCACCCCGTGACAGCAGTTCGACTTGAATACCGGCGTCGACCGCCACCGTCGTGTCCACACGACGTGCGAGGGCTGCCAGGCGGGCGATCTTGTCCTCCCCCACGACCTGGTTGGCGATCAGGACGTTTCCCGCGATCTCGGCGAAGGCCTCGGCTTCGGACACCTTGGCGGCGCAGATTCCGCCGACCGTGCCCCCCGCTGCCATTTGCATTGCAAGTATCCGGGGCGACTTGTGGTTCTTCACGTGGGGTCGCAAGCGGATCGGCTTGTCCCGGTAGCAATCCGCGATGACGCCGATGTTGTGCTCAAGGGCATCGAGGTC
>JAPOYW010000647.1 GCA_026706425.1 Gammaproteobacteria bacterium | reverse complement strand
AGCCCACGAGGGCCGCGCCCACCGCGAGCGCCGCGGCGAGCTGGCCGCCGGTGCCCGAGACCATGTCGGTGACCGTGTCGAGCGGCGCGTCGAACGTCGTGTCGGTGGTGGCGAAGGCGAGATCAATCCCGAGGCACGCAAGGAACACCGCGACCACCGCCAGGACGGCGACCCGCGCAACCCTTTCCCGACGACTGGCCGGGCGCGTACGACACCCCTTCACCGCGCGGCTCCCGCCCGGGCCTTACCTGGGTCGGCCGTCGACGTCCGCCGCCGCACTGCCGCCCATTCTTCTAAGTCGGTCCGCGCGTAGCACACCCGCTTACCGAACTTGTAGAAGACGGGCCCTTCGCCGCTGATCCGGTATCGGTCGAGCGTCCGCGGGCTCAGTCCTAGCAGGTTGGCTGCCTCGCGCGTGCCAACGTAAATCGACTGTTCGTTGCTCATGAAGGGTTCTCCTTGTTCACGAATTCCGGAAGTGGTCGGAGCGAACACACCGGCCACGGCCGCGTGCTCCTGGACGCTCGCATGCGTCGCCATCCACGTCCGCACCCGGTCCACCGTCGCCAGCGTCGGCGATGCCCCCTTCCGGAGTCGCGCGACAAAGGACGGGTCCCGAGCGGCCAACTCCCCAAACACCGACACCTTGACGCCTGTCACGGCGAGGAAGGCCTCCACCTCTCGCCGAAACGCCGGACCAACTGGATCCATGCCCATAAAGACCAGCAGCCGATCTACTGTCCCTAGGCGGGGCGAGCGGCCGCGCCTAAGGTCCCCCACCAAACGGGGATCGCCGATCACGGCGACGCCGAAGCGCCGCCCGCTTGCAGGATGACGTGCGATCCAGGCCTCGACAGAGCTGCGCAGATATGCGGAAAGATTTGCCACAAGGAACGAACATATAGAGAACAAAATTGCCAATCAAAGAAAAATGAAAGGAGATCTCCTACGCTCTACGCAACATGGCTGGTGATCTGCGACAGAAGGCGATCTAGTACGGGCGGCGCAGCGAATACGACGCCCAGAAGAGACCGCCATGCCCAAGGCAGCGTTCGCTACGGAGTGGCTTCTCTCAAGAACCCCGCGCTTGTCATTTCGGCTCGGTATCTGCTGGCGGTTGCAGAGTTCTTGGGCTGCACGCCCTACGTACCGCAGCATGTCATCCTCGCTCCCCAGACAACCGAACGACGTTGTGCCAGCACGACTGAACATGACTGGCTTGCGCACACGACGACAGGACGGAGAATCGGAGTCCGGTCGTGCATCGCAACGCAGGCTGTGTTGGGGCCTGACCGATATTTCTCACGCCGCGCCAAGACCTGGTCGCCAGACGCGACCGCAGCCCGACCGGATCAGTCGCACCCATCGCACTGCACGATGACCGGGTTTGCATAACAACCGACGGACTCCCCGCATGACCCCACGATCTCAACACGCGGAACTGCACAGTGACCGGCCGATGCGTCTCCCTGCCGAGGATCTGGCCAGACAGGTCCGGGACGTGCTTGAGCACGCAGTCGACGCCCATCGCAAGCAGCTCAAGGTCTACGAAAGCCTCCGGAACCTGAACGAGGTGGTCGGCACGGAGTACGGGGACCGGGTCCTGTACGAACTGATCCAGAACGCGCACGATGCGCACCGGGCCGATGACCGGGGCCGCATTGTCCTGCGACTCGTCGTTCGCTCGGAAACCGACGCGACGCTGTACGTCGCCAACGGCGGAAACGGTTTCAGGCCGGAGGACGTCGACGCGATCAAGAATCTCGCCACGACCGCCAAGGAAATCGGAGAGGGCATCGGGAACAAAGGACTCGGCTTCAGGAGCATCGAGGCGCTGACTGACGACGTGCGGATCTTCTCGCGCCGGGATAGGAACGAGTCCGGCCGCTTCCATGGCTACTGCTTCAGGTTCGCCACTGAGAACGAAATCCGGGATCGGCTGCGCATGGCCGATGTGGACGCCAACATGGCACGTGACATCGCCGGGACGGTACCTCGCTACCTCGTCCCCCTACCGCTGACCGAACAGCCGGATGACGTCGCTGCATACGCCCGCCGGGGCTACGCGACCGTCATCGTTGCCCCCCTGCGCACCGCAGAGGCGATCAAACTGGCGAAAGACCAGATCCAAGCGCTTGCTGACCAAGACGTGCCGCTCCTCCTGTTCCTCGACCGTATCGCGGAGTTCCGGATCGAGGTGGCGATGCCGGACGAGCCGGTCAGGCGGCGCCGGCTGACCCGATCAAAGACCGTCATCGGTGACATTCCGGGCATCCCCAACTGTCGCCTGCTTGAAGTCAGGGTGGGTCAGGACCGGCGCTTTCTCCTCGTGCAGCGCGAAGTGGACAGGGCGCGCGTGCTCGCCGCGATCAAGGAGAGCGTGTCCAGGGCGCCGCAGATCAAGCGCTGGCTTGACTGGAAGGGCCAGGCCACGGTCTCGATCGCCGTCGGGCTTTCCTCCGGCGCCGTTACCGAAGGACGCTTCTACAATTTCCTCCCAATGGGTGAAGCGGCCGTAGCACCGCTGCTCGGCCACCTGGATGCACCGTTTTTTGCGGAGATCGACCGCCGTGACGCGGACTTCGGCCTGCCGTTGAACACAGCCCTATTGGAAGCCGCAGCGGAAGCTTGTGCCCACGCAGCATTGCACATCGCCGGAAATGCCGTCACGCCGATTCCCCAACGCGCAGTCTTCGACCTGGTGGCGTGGACCGGCGAACACGCAGAAGTGCTGGACGCGGCGTTCGAGGACACGGAGACCTCGCTTCAGGACGCATTCGTCGTGCCCGCAATTCCGGTCGACGGCGCTTGCTGGTCCTGCCTGTCTGAGGTATGGGCTTGGCCGGCCGGAAGTTTCTCGCTGATGAAGGCAGCGCAGGTCGCCAAACGCACTGGGGCCCCGCTGGTGTCGACAGACCTCGACGGCGAGCAACTCCGACGCCTCGAAGCCATGGCAGGGCGTCATGGCCTGCCTCTCACACCCTCAGGAACCGACCTCGCCGATTGGTCGGAGAGTTTTGCTCGATCCCTCGCCGACAGGAAAGTGGCGGCGCAAACATGGTCACGGTTCTATGAAGACCTCAACCGCGTTTTCGACGCCGCCGACGAGGAGCTCGACGCGTTGGCCGGCACGGCGATCATGCTCGACCGGTCGAAGAAACTGCGGCCCGCGGGCAAGCGTGATGCTGCCATGACGAGCAGTGTCTTCGTCCGCAAGGAACCATTCAGGCACAGGCGTGCCAAGGGCAATGTGCCGCTGCCGCCGCGATCACTTGCGCGGCGCTACCGATTCCTCGACGAAAAGATCTCGCTTCGGCGGGAGACGTTGAATGCGTTCGTCGAGGCTGGCCTCGTTCGCGAATACGATCCGGTGGAGGCCCTCGCTGGTCTCGGCTCCGTCTTGGGCACCAAGGCCAACGACAACCGGCGCCGGGAAGCCCTGACGTGGGCGTTCCGGGTGTGGCGGACATCCGGTGCCAACATCGACGAGGCGTTACGTAGCGCGGCGCTTTGGGTGCCAACAGAGGGCCGCTGGCGACCTGCGACGCAGGCGGCGTTCTCGTCGTCGTGGACGCCGACTGGCCGGATACTGGAGAACTTCCTTGTCGAGGCGTCTGAGACATCGGCCGACTGCCGTCGGGCACTGGATGGGCTCCTCGCGAACTTTGCCGGCTGGCCCACCACAGCCGGAGACACCAAGCGCCAGTGGATCGACTTCCTAGCCCTGCTCGGCGTCGCGGATGGACTGCGGCCGGTTGAGGCGCCTCTGAGGAAGAACGGCTACGGGTATGAGTGGAACACCGTGGTACGCCAAGAGAACGTCCAGGAGGGCTTTGATCAGGCCTGGTGTAGAGAAGCGTCGGCCAAGTCCTTCAAGAACCCGTACACCAATTATCAGCGACGCAGAGAAGCGTGGCGACTGCCAGGTCAGATCGAACACGCAGAACTGCCCGACACTGCGAAGGCAACGTTCCACGAACTCGCCTTCAGGCACCTCGAAGAGCACCGCGACAAGTACCTAACTTTCCAGGTCGGTCGATTCGAGCGCTACCAGAGCTACTGGAACTTGCAAGAACTTCCCACGCCACTCGCTACGTTTCTGCGGTCCAAAGCCTGGATCGCTGCAGGTACGCACGGAGAAACCAGGTTTCGCAAGGCCGGTGAGTGCTGGTCGGCCCGCACCAGGCAGAACCGACCACCGCGCTTCGTTCCGCACGTGATTGACCTCGTTGCCGGTCTTCTGGAAGGCAGCCAAGAGCTTGCGGACGTGATCTTCGGTAACGCTCTCGGGCTTCGGGATTGGCACAGCAAGGACACCGCTGCAGCGCGCCTACACGAACTGGCGGCCTTCTCTCCCACCCTAGCAGCGCATGATCGCAGGGACTTCCGCAGGGAATACCGCCGCGCCTGGCTTGAGGTCTCGGACACAAACGCCTCGCTGCCCAGCGACCTGCTCCTTGCCGTGAACCGGCACGGCATGCTGGAACTGTTGAGCGGCGATACGGAGACGCCCCCCACGGTGATTGTCGCCCAGAACGCGCAAGCATCCGAAGCCAGGATCCTGTCCGATGCCGGCCATGCGATTCTTGAAGTCGGCGACGCCCCAATTGAGCGGATCGCCGAGAAACTCACCCTTGCCGGCGGGTTCACGTCTCGTCGAATCGACGGATCAGACGTTCGGTTCCTAGTCGACGGCGACCCCTTCGCACCCAGCGCTAACGACCCGCTGCTGACGTCTCTCGGATTGGAGTGGCTTGCGGAGGTGGTGATCCTAGGCCATCAAATGTTGGCAGAGGGCCTCGAGCGCGGCATCCAGCGCGCCACGATCGAACGGCGTGTCCAGGCGATCAGAGTAAGGCGCTGCAAAACGATCACGCTGGTCGTCGATGGGACGAACACGTCTACCCGCGACAGCATTGCGTCGTACGGCTTCGACCATCGTAATCTGCCCACACTCATCCTGTCGGATGAGGTTGGACTGACATGGAGGACGCTAGCAAAGTCCCTAGCACGGACGATTTCACGGCTGATAGACCCTCGGTTGCGGTTCCTTGAAGCTCTCCTCCCGCACCTCGCCTTGGACCAGGTTACCGACACCCTTGATCCGCCAAGCGACCAATCACTCGCCGAGGCACTTCGATGCGACGCACAAACACTGCAGGAACACCGCGCCGCGATGCGGACAGATCTCGGGCACGTTCTGCATTTGCTCATGCCGGTCGTGGCTTATTTGACCGATGCCGCACTTGCCCTAGAGCTCCAAGGCGATGCCGAACAGGCCGGGGCCGCGTTCGACGTCGAGGAGTGGCTCCGGCTCCGGCTTCTGACTCCGGAACCAACGCCAGAACAGTTGATTGAGGCCTGCGGCAAGGCATCGGACCGCGCGACGCTGCGGAGAGAAATGGGGTTGGACTACGAGCAGTTTAACCGCGCACTCCGGGCTCTCGGGGAGGCACCGCTATCGAACGAGGCCGATCTTCGTTCCATGTACGAGGCCTATCGTGGGCAAATGAGGACCCGCATCGTGGAACGCCTGCGGCGGCATCACGCAGTCGACTTCCGGGAAGGACACGATCTAGCCACGTACGTGGGTCGCAGAACCCTCGCATTTCTCGAGTTCGATCCCAGATGGGTTCTGACAAGAGAAGCGCTGGACAAGGAGACCGTTGAGGCGCACGTTGCACGACTGCTCGATGACGTCCTCGGAAAGGATCGCGCGGTTGATCTTCCCCCGCTACGGGGGCTGGTAGACAGAAACCGCAAGGCCGCCCGGGAGTTTGTGGCCAACGCGTTGCCGGTAGTAGCTGCCTGGTGCCGCCGCAACAGGGTAACCGTTCCACGACCTTGGAGGATCGACGATCCTCTGTCCGTGACCCGCCAGCTCCAAGAGGCGGGATTGCTCGACTTCGAGCCCATACATGACGGGCAGCTCCCCGACTTGTGCCATCGTGCCGCCTGCTGGCCTGAAGGAATGCCGCGGACCTTAGACCCCGCCTCACTCGACGTCGACCGGGACACCGTTGAAGAAGAGGAAAGGCGCCGAGAGCAGGAACGCCAGCAAGCAGTCATCAAGAAACGGAGCATCAATTTCGCTGGGACCGATCTCGACACGGCTGATCCGGCGTTCGCCGAAATGTTCCGGCAGCTGGCTGAGAACAGCATCGACGACAATGACGGTTGGTTCGAGCGTAGCCGCAGGCGACCCGGGTTGGCGCCGGTTGCCGGAGCGGAAGGCGGCGGCCGGGCGGGCGGTGGTAGGGGCCACGGCGGAACGGGACGCCGAAGACAGCCCACGGAAGAGCAGCGACAAGCCATGGGCTTCGCAGGCGAGTGGCTGGCACTCCAGTACCTGCGTCGCCTTCACCCCGGCTTCGTCGATGAGACCTGCTGGGTCTCGCGGAATCGCTCCCGGCTATACAGCGGCACTGAAGGCGATGATACAGCTGGCCACGACTTCTGCGTCAAGACGCCGAGCACGGAGTGGCTCTATGAGGTTAAATGTAGAAGTCAGGACTTGATCGGACAGCGCTGCCGTGTCGGCCTGGCGGGCGTCGGTCAAGTGGCAGCTGTCGCCGGTCACGCCGCGCGGAGCGTCTTGTCCCGTGCGACGTGGGCGGTGTCCAGGAAGGTCGCCATCGGCGTCTTCCCGTAGCACCATCGGCCCTGGTGCGAGCGTACCTCATTGTACTCCCGCATCCAGGCGTCGAGGTCGTCCTGCAGTTCCTCGAGCGTGGTGTAGACCTTCTTCCGGAACGCCACCCGGTAGAACTCGTTCAGCACGGTCTTGTGGAAGCGTTCCACGATCCCGTTCGTCTGTGGGCTCTTGGTCTTGGTCCGGCTGTGGTCGATGTTCTCGACCGCGAGGTAGAGCTCGTATTCATGGCGCTCCGGATTGCCGCAGTACTCCGTGCCGCGGTCGGTCAGGATGCGCAGCAGCCCGACGTCGTGGCCATCGAAGAACGGGATCACCCGGTCGTTGAGCAGTTCGGCCGCGCAGATCGGCGTCTTCCGGTCATACAGTTTGGCGAACGCCACCTTCGAGTAGGTGTCGACGAAGGTCTGCTGGTAGATCCGCCCGACCCCCTTCAGGACGCCGACGTAGAACGTGTCCTGGGCGCCGCAGTAGCCCGGATGTTCGCTCTCGAAGGCGCCATGCGCCTCCTTCTCGGCCTTCGCCTTCTCGAGCGCGGCGAGCTGGTCCTCGGTGAACACCAGGCCCTCCTGCGCCGCCTTCGCCTCCAGCGCCTTGAGCCGCTTGTTCATGTTCTCCAGGTCGTGACGCTGCCAGATCCCGCGCACCCCGGCCGGCGACACCGAGATCCCGCGCGCGCGGAGCGCGTTCGACACCCGCAGCTGCCCCCACGCCGGCTGCTCGATCGCCAGCGCCACCACCGCCTCCTCGATCTCCGGCGCTACCCGGTTCTTCAGCAGCGGCTTCGAACGGCTGATCTCCATCAGCGCCGCCTCGCCGCCCTTGTCGTACAGCTCCTTGAAACGATAGAAGCTGTCGCGGCTGTAGCCCATCATCTTGCACGCTTGGCTCACGTTCCCAAGCTGCTTGGCCAACTCCAGCAGGCCCACCTTCGCACGAATGATCTTCTGGTCCTTGGTCATCACAGGGTTCCCTTCAGGTCGGCCAGGGGGCCGGGCATGCCCGGCCCCCTGGCAGGGTACCCGCCAGTCAGCGCCGACTGTCAGATTTCGTCCTGACTACTTCAGGTTAAATCCTCGCTTGAGGACACTGGTGAGTTCGAGATGACCCCGAACGAAATGCGCATCGCCGCTAGCACGTCGAAGCGGAGCCGCCGACAGTACCGGATTCTCTACATCCCGTACGTCTTTTCGCCGGATCGCTGGTGCGTCATGGTACTGCCTAATCCCATGGACGACGCAACGCGCGATCGCTTCAGGCATGTTGGTCAAGGGTCTGTCCGTTTCCGGTTCGAGCATTCCGGCGGCACGCACAAAGCGGCCTAACGCCCCCCCTTTTAAGTCTTGGGCCGGTGAGCTTCCTACCTCGGTGCCCGTAGCGTCGGTCGCGCATGCGCTGCAACCCGGAAGACTCCGACGACACTATCCCGATCCCGCAACCAGGTTCGCGACTCCCCATCTGCACCCGTGGCAGCGGTCATTCCCAGCACCGCCGACCAATGCCGGTCCAGCTCCGTAAAGGTGGCGGTCGTCTGGAGTGTCTCTTGAAGACGGGTGCGGCGCGATCTTGGAACGCGTCCGTCTTAGCTGGAACCGTTGCCGGCATTGACGATGTAGTTCTTGCATTCGCGGGGCTCGATGGTGGCGAGGAGCACGCCAAGGTGCCGCCAGGGCACCCCGAAACGCAAAAGGTAACTATCGTCTTCGGGGCAGCCGTTGCCGGGTTTGGACGGGTTCGGACCACCGTCTGGCGATCTCGAGAGCGAGATCGAGTGACGGACGGTGATTTTGTCCGGAGTGACGAGGACCTCCTTCACAAGGAGCCGGACGATACGCTGGCGTTCCGTGATGTCGAGGGCATCGGCGGATTGCAGTTCGCGATACAGCGCCTGTTCCTGCCACGGAACTCGGGCTTTCGGTCGCGGATCTCGTCGATGGTCATCAACTCTTCCTGATAGGCTGTGACCAGGCGATCGATGCCCTTGCGCACCCTGATCAGCCGATGCCGAAGGTTGGCCTCCCGCTGCTGGTGGTGTCCGAGACACCGGCCGCCCACCGACGCGGCCTGAAACCACCCTCGGCCCAACGGAGAGCACGCGCACAACCAGACGCTTGCTACACCACGGGCTGGGACACGATTGCATCGACTGAGTTTACGTGACTGGTGGAAACAAGCGACGTGTCATTGATCAAGGGGTCCCCGTTTTAGCCGAGACCGACAAACCCGAACCGGGCGTGCCGGTCCCGC
>JAPOYW010000349.1 GCA_026706425.1 Gammaproteobacteria bacterium | reverse complement strand
TCTCGGATGGTCCGCAAAACCCACTCTCCAAAAAACGGATCGATCCGAACGTCGCCCGCCTTGCCGCTCCGATTCGGATCGAGGTTCATGTTGCCGAACAGCGCATACGAGTCCTCGCTGCTCGTTGTGCCCGCCTGAACGACCGAACGAGCCAGCCATCGAATCTTGCGCCAGAACCCCTTTCCGTCCTCGTAGGTCGTGTGACGGTGCCTGACGCCCGCCGTCGGAAGCTCGAGCGGCTTTCCGGCCGGGTCCGGCAGCCCGCCGTCGGGCGACCCACCCGGAGAAGGACCAAGGGTTACCAGCAGAGGGTTGATGGAAGTTGCGTTTCCATACGGCCAGGCGGCGACGGGACAGCCCACGCAAAGATCCTCGTGCACGGCGGCAAGCGACGCGCGGCTCAGCCGCCGCGCACTGTTGATGCGCTCCCTGATCGAGTCGCCCCATAGACGAGCGTCTTTGTCGGCGGACAACATCGCCTCAGCACTTCCCTCCAACGCGGTAGGAACCCGGCCGTTTCAGTAGCGTCCGCGATTGGCACCGGAACGGGGACAGTGGTCGTGCCTTGCCTGCCCTCGCATGGCATCCCTTTCCCGCGCCAAGCATAATGCCCGCTTGGCGCCACCTAAGGACGACATGAACACGGGGACACGGGGACCGAGCGCGGCCGGCATCCTGCAGCGTGCCGAGCGGGGCGTCCTGCCGGCGGAGGCGGAAGCCCTGGCATTTGCGGATTTCGAGGACACCCGCGCACTGGCCAACGTCGCCGCGATCCTGCGCGACCAGGGGTTCCTCAACCTCGTCACTTATTCCAGGAAGATCTTCATCCCGCTAACCCACCTTTGCCGCGACGTCTGCCACTACTGCACGTTCGCGCAGACGCCCTCCAAGCTCGACAATCCGTACATGGAGCTCAATGCCGTCCTGGAAGTCGCCCGGCACGGCGCGGAGATGGGCTGCAAGGAAGCGCTGTTCACCCTCGGCGAAAAGCCCGAACTCCGCTATCGCGCCGCCCGCGAATGGCTCGCCGAACACGGCTACACCACGACACTCGAATACCTCCACGACGCCGCGAAGGCGGTGTTCGAGGAGACCGGTCTACTCCCGCACCTGAATCCCGGCAACATGACCCCCGAGGAGGTCGCGACTCTCCGGCCCGTCTCGCCGTCCATGGGCATCATGCTGGAGTCGGCGTCCGACCGGCTGACCGAGAAGGGGATGCCCCACTACGGTTCGCCGGACAAAATTCCCGCCGTGCGCCTGCAGACGCTTGCCGATGCCGGCGAAGCGCGGATTCCGTTCACCACCGGCATTCTCATCGGCATCGGAGAGACCCGCAGGGAGCGCATCGAGGCGCTGCTGGCGATCCGCCGCGTGCACGAACGCTACGGGCACATCCAGGAAATCATCGTGCAGAACTTCCGCGCCAAGCCTGGCACGAAGATGCGCAGCGCCCCGGAGCCCGACCTCGACGAGTTGCTGTGGACCATTGCCGTCGCCCGCATCGTGTTCGGCCCCGAAATGAGCGTTCAGGCCCCGCCGAACCTAAGCCCCGGTGTACTGAGCCAGATCGTGGCGGCCGGCATCAACGACTGGGGCGGCGTGTCGCCGCTGACGCCGGACTTCGTGAACCCGGAAGCACCGTGGCCACACCTCGACGAGCTGGCCCGGGAGACGGCCATCGCCGGCAAGGAACTGCACGAGCGGCTGACTATCTATCCCCGGTTCGCCCTGGACCCGGATACCTGGGTGGACGCTGGACTACGGGCCGCCGTGCTCGACAAGATCGACGGCGAAGGCCTGCCCCGGACGGACGATTGGTGTCCGGGAGACGAGACCATGCCACCCACCGAGGTGCTCGAACGGATTGCCGCTCCGCCGTTGCGCGTATCGGACGACATCGAAGCCATCTTGGACCGCGGCAATGCCGGGCAGGATCTCGCCGAAGCCGAAATCGTGCGCCTGATCCGTGCGCGCGGGGACGACTTCAGCGCTGTCGTGCAGGCTGCCGACGGGCTGCGGAAAAAGCAAAACGGCGACACGGTTTCCTACGTCGTCAACCGCAACATCAACTACACGAACATCTGCTACTTCAAGTGCCAGTTCTGCGCGTTCTCGAAGGGCAAACTGGCGGAGAACCTGCGCGGGCGACCCTACGACCTGAGCCACGACGAGATCCAACGCCGTACCCGCGAAGCCTGGGAACGGGGCGGCACCGAAGTGTGCATGCAGGGCGGCATTCATCCGGAATACACCGGATCGACCTACGTCGACATCCTGCACGCCGTGAAGGAAGCCGTGCCCGAGATGCACATCCACGCCTTCTCGCCACTCGAGGTCTGGCAAGGCGCGGCAACCGCCAATCTCCCCCTCGAGGAATACCTGCGACGCCTCAAGGAGGCGGGGCTCGGCACGCTGCCCGGCACGGCCGCCGAGATACTCGACGACGAAGTCCGCGCCGTCATCTGCCCGGACAAGATCAACACCGCGCAGTGGCTCGAGGTCATGGAGACCGCCCACCGGGTGGGTTTCCGGACCACCGCGACCATCATGTACGGGCACGTCGACCAGCCCAAACATTGGGCCCGGCACCTGATCCGAATACGCGACCTGCAGAAGCGAACCGGCGGCTTCACCGAGTTCGTGCCGCTGCCCTTCGTGCACATGGAAGCCCCGCTCTATCTCAAGGGCCGGGCTCGCCGGGGTCCGACATTCCGGGAGGCGATCCTGGTCCACGCCGTTGCCCGGCTGGCGCTGAACCCGTACATCACTAACATCCAGGCGAGTTGGGTGAAGATGGGGCACGACGGCGTCGTGGCCGCGCTGAATGCGGGCTGCAACGACCTGGGCGGCACGCTGATGAACGAGAGCATCACCCGCGCGGCGGGTGCCGGACACGGCCAGGAGACGTCACCCAAGCGCATGATGGGGATGATCAAAGGCGCCGGACGCGAGCCCCGCCAGCGCACGACGGAGTACGGTGACGTGGATTCGGCCACGGCACGGCGGGGGCTTGACGCCGGCGAGCTATCGGTGGTCGTCAATACCCCGGCGCACAAGTACAAACGCAAGCGAACCCACGGCCTCGTCAAGAACGAAATCCCGACCGTCAATGTCGGTTGACAAGGCAAGCGACACAGCGGAACGGAACAGATGCAACGTTCAGACCCTAAGACGCTATCAACCAGGAAAAGAACAGGGTTTGCCCACTAACCTTTTTCGTCGCCATGCAGCAACCAATCGCGCACGCGCAACAGCCCGAAGCAGACCCCCCAAATCCCAAAACCGAACCCCATAGGGACCACTAAGTCCCTGTAGGGCAGGGGCGCGAACTCGAAGACCAAAAAGGTACCGACAAGGCCGCTGCCGATTGCCAAGGCCTGCAACCTTTCCGAAGTGCTCCTAGTCATGCTTTATCCTACAGTAGAAGTAGATCGCGCTCCCTTCGAGAGCTTCAAAGGCTCCCCAAACCAAGAAGAATGCACCCAAACCGGAGCCGATTCCAGTCACGGACAGTATTGTTCCGGTAGCCCCTATGGCTCCTGCCGCGACCAAGCTGTCAGTTGCCAGATCAAAACAATCTTCCTTGGCTTCTTCAGCGTCACTCGCAGTTTCACTGCCACTTTCGAAACCCACAGCGTGACCCGCTTCGAAGCCTCGAACATAGGCATCCCAATCGTCGCCGACGTCCCATGCGTGTGAGCAGGGCTCGCAATAGGGATCGTCTTCCGTTGCTTGGTTCCCAGGCAACCCGCTTTCTGTGCAACCCCAGATCGTATCGCTACAGTTGAGATAGGTCGGATCCCGCCAATGCGGATTCGACGGGTCCGCCGCCGCCGCCCCGCATGAGGGCAACAACTGCGCTACGACTCCTCCGCCGGGCGAGAACAGTGGCAGGGCCATGGCGACCACCAGGACCTTGCAGATTGTGCGTTTGTTCATAACCTTGCTCCGAAAGTGTGCTTGGTTGTTGAGACGCCACCCTATCGTCGGCTACCCGATTGCGTAAACACACACCGATGCAAAACGATGTTGCAGAATGCGCAACGCCCCCATGCCATGATGGACTTGATCAGACCAAGGGGCTGGGCACCTACACCTCATCTATACCGCCCAGGCGGTGCAACCCGGATCCTTTAGGCATTCCCGCCTGGTAACCCCGCCCCCGTTCCTGAGCGATACAATCGCAACCGTAGTCCCACGATACTGGCCGTCGGTACGGTCGCCCTCACATTCGACCATCGCGACCGCACGCATCGCCGAGTCGGCCTGTGCCGGGGATGGCGTGGATCAGTTCGATGCAGTTCGCCAGCGTAAGGTGGGGCGACGCTCGCCTTCGCCAGCGTTTCTGTTGGCTTGCGGAACCACGATGTTACGAATTCGCAACGCCTCGGGGGCAAACGCACCGAGCAATGGCTGTGGCAAGTGCGCTCCTGGCAGCTTCGATACGCACCACGGATCGCGTATCAGGATGCGCGAGCAGCCACACGCCCGCTAGCTCGATGCGCCCTGCGCCCACGCGGGCGAGCGAGGGCTCCGAATCGCCCAACATGCACGGCAACGCGGCGATCCCCATGCCCGCTCGAAGGGCGTGGAGCATGCACCCGACATCGTCGCACCGCGTTCTAACCGGCACGTCGGGAAGCAGTTGTTCCATGAGATCGCAGCCTCTTTTTCCGAGACTCGTCAGCCGGATGCCGGCACACGCCTCGGGTGCGCCTGCAGGATCGTGCTGGTCCAGATATGCCGCGCTTGCATAGGCAGCCGCCGTCAATCGTCCGAGCAGGCGGCCGATCAGGTGATTGGGCGGGTGATCCGTGACCGCAACAGCGCAATCGACATCCAGGCAATCGAGATCCGTGTCGGTGCTAATGGATCGGATTTCCACATCGATGCTTGGATTGGCCCGTTCGAACTCGTTGATCGCGTCGATCATGCAGGCTGCGAGTTCGCACGGAACGCCGATTCTCACTTTGCCGGCGAGCTTGTCGTCCACGCGGGATAGAGTCCGCTCCAGATTGGCGATCTGCGCGGCGATGCGTTCCGCCGGCTCAAGCGCACTGCGGCCCGCTTCGGTGATCCGCAGCACATGATGTTCCCGCCGGAACAGATTCACGCCGAGTCGACGCTCCAGTGCCTCGATTCGGCGGCACACAGTCGAGGGATGGACGGTCAGTTCAACTCCCGCCCGGCGCAGCGAACCGTGCCGCGCGAAGACGAGGAGAGTATGAAAGTGTTCCCAGCCGATGTTCCCGGCCTTGACCCCCACCGAGTCCACAAGCGGCGCGACAGCTCGCGTTGAAACGTCGCCGACGCCATTTTCCTTGTCAGCGGTCGGCCTTGCCGCGTCGGCACCGGCCTCTTCGCACCGGGGTCGCAGGCAACCAGTAGGGGCAGCGATTCGACGGTAGCCCATGGCCTTGATCGCACCCGCAATTCGCAAGTCATTCGGATTCTATTCCGCGAAGACAACAGGTATTGATCTTTTTCACCTATTTTAGCTCGCCTTTCGACAATCTACTGCCTCAAAATCGAATTAAGAGGGTGTTTTCTGCTCATAGATTGGATGCGAGCCGCCACACTTGGGATAGCGCTTGGGCACTACGAAGTAGCTCAGAAAGGCAGCGCGGGATGCCATCCCCCAGTGCATCTGCCCGGGCGCGGACATGCCGGACGTGAGCCACGACCACAACTTCAAGAACCTTATCGTCGAATATCCAGACCGAACCGGCTGGGCTTCGCCGGCCGGGCGTATGGCCGGGGACCCGCGCGAGGCGCTTAGGTTCTCGTGCCTCTGGAGGCACTAGCGCGCGACAACGAGGTGAGCCGCGTCCCAGTGTCGGCACGAGCAGTTGAAGTCTCGCAGGCCGCTTCCGAGAGCTAGACGTGCCTCTGTTGGTGGAGTGGGCGGACGGTCGGCGCGACGCCGTCGTGTCTTGCTGGAGGAGGAGTCGGACTGGCGGACGTTCTCGTTGCACCGGTTGGCGCACTAATGTCTCTACCTGGCGGAAATGCACGGCACTGACCGCGTGGTGCCGGTGGTGATCTTCCTGCGCGGTCCCGACTGAGCACCCGCGTCGCTTGCACTCGGCACCGAGCGCCAACGCCTACCTCAGGTTCTACCTCGCGTGCGGCCTCGCGGAGATGCCCGCCAAGTCCTGGCTCGACAGCGACAACGTGGCATCCCGCGTCAACCTACCGAACATGCGCAGCGGCAGGCGCGCCGGGTCGAGGTCTACGCGGTCGCGGTTCGCGGCGCGGGCGGGGAAAAGCCTGGGACAAGCCCCGCCCCAGTAGTCGTCGCGTCCCGCGTCGAATCCCGCAAATTCGGGCCATGACAAGCGTCGCCTACGTGAGCCGGCTCAAGCTCCACATGGCGTAGATCCGAGTGTTGCTCAGTTCGCCGTTCGTGGCCCGTTCGTGTGCCTTGAGCGTCGCTTCCAACGCGAAACCGAGTCGTTCCGGAATCGCGTAGCTGCGGGCGTTCAGTTCGTCGACCCGGATCTCGACCCGTTCTGCCGCCAGCGAACGAAAGGCCAATTCGGTAAGTGCGCGCGTCGCCTCGGTAGCGTAGCCGTTGCCGACGGCGCCGGTGCGCAGCCAATAGCCGATCTCGAACCGCGGGACCGCCCAGTCCCGCGCCTTTAGGCTGCAACAACCGACGATGCGCCGCCGTCCCTTGGTGACGATCAGAACGCTGTAGTCGTCCCCATCCTTCGCGTTTTTGGTGGCGACCTCGCAGAACGACCGCGCCTTGCCGAGATCGTAGGGCTCAACCGCCCAAGGCATCCACTGCCGCAATTCGGGCAGCGATTCGTTGACGGCCTTGTAGAACTTCCGGGCATCCCGGGCGACGGGCAGACGCAGCAGGAGACGCTCCGTCTCGACCTTGTCCGGGAAGCGCACCATCGGATCCTAGTCGAGCGGTTCTCCGTAGATGTCGACCTCGTCGTAGCGCAGCCAGGACGGGTCGTAGCCCGGATCGCGGTCGAATCCCTGCGGAATGCCCCAATCGGGTTTCACGTCCATATCGTAGTCCGCCGGCAGATCGCCCGAGGTGCGTTTCGACAGCTCGTCGTGCAGCGGCATGAGGACACGGGAGAGCTCCGGCGGCATGGGCCCTTTCCCGGACGGCGAGGTCTGTCCTACGGGATGCTTGCCGGACTCCTCGTCGCGGCGGAACGCCATCTTGGCATACCGCGCCTGTTCCTCCTTGTCGGCATCGGTCATGGCCGCGTTCACGGTTCTTCCAACCGGGACCACCGGCGTGTAAACGCCCTTCGTCAGGGCATCGGCGGGCTGGAGTGCGTCCGGCAGCGGGCCGGCGCCGACGGTCACTTCGCCGTGGTCGCAGCGAATCCAGAAGCCGCCGTGTGCGCCGTCAGGGAACGCGTAGCGGGGGGTATCGGTGAACTCTTCAGCGAAGGTGTAGACGATGCTCTTGAGGCCGTCCGCGTACTTCTCCGAAGCCGCCCGGGTGGTCACGATGTGCCGTGCGCTGCTCACCCATTCGGGGGTCATCCACACGAAACGGGGCATCGTGCGGGGCGCCATGGCGTCGTGCAGGGACCGCAGTACCGCGCCGAGCACCGGGTGCTGGGGGAAGCTGCCATGAAATTCCCATCGCGAGAGTTTCTGAAGTCGAGCCTGGGCCGCGGCGACGAGGTGTGGATCCTTGCCGCGGAAACTGATGCGCCCGAGGTTGCTCATGACCGAGTGATCGCCCTCGATCTTCAAGTCGCACGCCTCCACGCAGAGTTCGCCGACGTGGGCGGACACCTTGGCCCCGTCGAAATGGGCGTGCCAGGCGAGCGACGCGCCGGCGTGCAGATAGGCCGGCGCATTGTGCGCCACTTCGCACACCGAGAACCGACCGAGGTCGGCCAGACCGTCGGCATGCCTGTCGGCCGCCGCCGCGAGGACCTCGCCCGCGGCCGTCACCCACTCCCGGGACGCGAAAGTCAAGTCCCCGGTCCCGTCTGCCATGGCAGCCAGAACCACCGAGTGATGGCCCGCGCGCATAGACGCTCCCATTTGTCTTGTGGTCGAAACCGCTAATCCTACACGGGCAGGTAGTGGTCAACGAGCAGCACGATGCACAGCAGCGCGAGATAGACGATCGAATACTTGAAGGTCGCGATCGGCGCACGTTCCACACCGCCCCGCAGCAAGACGACGGCGCACGCCAGGAAGCCCGCGCCGAGGACCAGTGCGCCCGCCAGGTAGACAAGGCCGCTCATTCCAATGGCAAAAGGCGCGACGCTCACGAGGCATAGGACGATCGTGTAGTAGAGGATCTGCCGCCGGGTGTAGGCATCGCCGTGGGTGATCGGCAGCATGGGGACGTCCACCTTCTCGTAGTCGCGCCGCCGGTCGATCGCGAGGGCCCAGAAGTGGGGCGGCGTCCAGACGAAAATGATGAGCAGCAGGATCAGGCCGCCCCATTCGATGGAGTTCGTCACGGCAGTCCACCCGAACAGCGGCGGCGCGGCACCGAACACGCCGCCGATGACGATGTTCTGGGAGGTCGCGCGTTTCAGGTAGAGGGTGTAGAGCAGCCCGTAGCCGATCCAGGACACGAGGTTCAATCCTGCCGTCAGGGGATTGACCCAGACGACAAGCACGGCCAGCCCGGCAATCCCGAGTAGCGCGGCAAACACGATCCCCGCTGCCGGACTGACGCGGCCCTTCGGGATCGGCCGGTTCCGGGTGCGCGCCATGCGGGCGTCGATCCGGGCGTCGGCGATGTGGTTCACGACGGCGGCGGACCCCGCGACCAGGGCGATGCCGCCGAGGCCGGCCAACACGATGGTCAGCGGCGGCACGTCCGGCCTCGCGAGCAGCATGCCGACCAAGGCGCACAGCAACATGAGCAGCACGACCCGCGGCTTGGTCAACTCCAGGTAGTCGCGCCAGGTCGCGG
>JAPOYW010000449.1 GCA_026706425.1 Gammaproteobacteria bacterium | reverse complement strand
CGTCGAAATAGACTCCCACCGCAGCCCGGATGGGGTTGACCAGGGGACTCGGGACGGTGGCGTCGACGGTAATGGAAGCTCCGCCCTGGCAGCCGCCGACGAGTATCGCCGCGAATGCCAGGGTCAGAGTGTGACGTGGCCCGCATCGGGACGCGCGGTTTCGCCGGCACGGGGCGGGACAAGCCCGTCCCCTACGCGGAAAGCCTATGGACCGCATCGCAACCATCCTTGCGCCGCCTTGGCCGGCGCTGCGTTCGCGGCCATGCGCTTGTCGCTCCGTAACGCTGAGCGGTGAGCCTACTCCAAAGTCGACAGGCCGACAAAGGTTCCGTCGTTCCGGAAAGTCAATTCGCGCATCAGGGCCGCAAACCGGTTGCCGGATGCGAAGCCGACGCGCACGGGGAAGCCGACCGCGTGGATCCGAACCCTTCGGCTGCCGTCTTCGACGACGCGGTTTACCTGGTCGACCGTGTCCACGACGCGCTCGATGGACTTCCTGGAGAAATCGTCGCCGAAGACGTAGATGCTGATCTTCCGGTCGGGGGCGTAGAAGGTGTTGATGGCCTTTTGGATGCCCTCTACGGGGCTCGAGTTCGAGCTCGGGGACCATCCGGCGAGGATGCGCAGCATGTCGCGACGTCGGCTGGGTGTGTCCGGGATCCAGCGGCCCGCGAAGTCCGGAAACATGTAGTCGCCCATGTCGTTCATTATCTGGATGCCCTTGACGCGGGGGTAGATGTCCAGCGCCTCTCGGACCTTTCGCTGGACGGCGCCCCACGCCCACTGTTGCATGCTGCCGGAGGTGTCGATGACGAAGATGATGTATTCGCTGTCCACCGTGACGCCGCCGATCGTGTTGGTGGTGCGCACGAAGTCGAGACCCAGAAGGCGCTCCATTTCGGCGGTGAGGGACTGTTTCGCCTGGATAAGGTGCTCCCTCGTCGACTGCTGGAACTCGGCTTCCTCCGCCGTGGCGCGGTAGCGCCCGAGGATGTCGTTGATGTCGCGCTCGACCTTGGCAAGCTCGGTGAGTTCGCGCGTCAACTGGCGCTCCTCGTCGGTCAGTTGCCGCTTGAGGATGCGCGTTTCGCCGAGAATCTCGTTCAGCTGTTCGCGTTTCTGGACCAGACCTTCCCGAGTGACCGTGGGATCCTCGATGAGGATGGGTTCAACGGTCTTGACGATCATCATCAGCAGGATGATCGCGCCGAAACCGCAACAGATCACGTCCAGGAACGACAGTCCGATTTCCTCGAGACCACGTCGGCGGATCATGGCCAGTCCCTCGACGGCGACATGTACGTGCCGCCGCTGTTCAGGGCAAGGATCCAGTACATCGCCGACGCCTGCCAGTCCCCTTCCATCGGGAACATGATCACGTTGACGGGAACACCGGCCGGCCACAGCTTGGCGGCGTCGGTGAACAGCCGGACCCGTTGCCTGCCGTCGACGGTGGGGGAGCGGGGCTTTCTGTTGGATCGGGTCGGCAGGCCGTCGGTCACCAGGAAGACGTTGTCGGGCAGGGGCCGCATCTCGCCGACCAGATCGAACAGCCCTTCAAGATTGGTTCCGCCGGTGGGTACGGTTTCGTCGAGCGTATCGAGGGCCTCGTACAGGGTTCTCACGTCGGAAACCGGGATCCAGCCCGTCTCCGGCAGGAGGTATCTCGCCTCGTCCCCGTACAGGATGACCTGGAAGTTGCTGTCGAGCGGTATCTCCGCAGCCAGCCACTTGACCGTCTTCCGGGCTCGTTCCCACTTGGGCGCGTTCAGTTGCCGTTCCCGGGACATGTTGCGGCGCCGGATCACCTGGACGATCGTTTCGTCCAACATGCTGGCAGAGGCATCCAGGGCAATCAGGACGTGCCTGCCGCCGACGAAGAGCCCCGTCAGGTACTGGCGGTCTCCCTCGCCCTCGAGTTCGATCAGCCTGGTGCCGGCAAGCCGTTGCTCCTCCTCCTGGAGCTTCTTCACGTCCTGTTCCCGGTCCTCGACGTCGGACGTCAGTTCTTCGACGCTCTCCCGCTCCGCGGTGGTCTTCGCATCGAGTTCTTCGAGTTCCTCCCGGTGCCGGTCGCGGTCGGCGATCTTCGCGAGTAGCTGCCGGTTGGCGTCGGCGACCCGTTTTCTGGCGTCCTCCACGAGATCCTGGAGGTCCACCAGGTCCTTCTCGCCGGTGAGGATCTGGAAGTCGAGCAGGCGCGATTCCGAGAGCAGGTTCCTGTCGACATCCTTGACCTCGTCGTCGATCCGGTGATTGATGATCAGAAAAACCAGTACGACGGCACCGAAGCCGCAGGACATCACGTCAAGAAAGGCCAGAGAGAAGACGTTGAACCGCCGGCCGGTCCGCCTAGCCACCGGTTTCTCCGTCGACCACCGCGATCAGGTGGAACGCGAGATTGCCGCTGTCGATGGTATCGCCCGCCGCAGCGGGATGTTCGAAGTCGATGGGCATGCCGTTCAGGGAAATGGCCGTGTCGGGCGCCGGAACCACCGTGACACCGTTCTCGCCGCGCCGGATCCGGAAGTTCGGGGATCCGGGTCGAAACGCCGGGTGCTCGTTGGCACTCAAGTCTCCGGCCAGCGGTATGGCAAGCGCATTGCACAGTACATGGGTGGGCCGCTTGGACGGGGTGGCGCGGGAGGCCGTCCCCGCCGGTGCCGGCAGGGAGGTGATCAGGCGGGCGCCGGGTCGGCCGGGGTCTCCCGGCGGGGGCAGTATGTGCTCGGCCTGATCGCGAACCGCGACGTCGATGGCGTCCGGAGTCAGGGGCAGGAGCTGGTGGCCGGCTTCCTGGAGGAAACCGGCGAAGCCCGGTAGGCGGAGCACGCGATGACTGACGGCGAGCGTTCCGGGATCGCCCAACGCCCGCGCGAACAGTTCGTAGCGCTGCGTCGACTTATGCGCCAAGGCATGGCGTGACACGCTCACCCGGCGTGTCACCTCGTGGTGGTCTACTTCGATGGCGAATTCCGCCGTGCCGGTGTCGATCCCGGCAAGGAGTTGATCGAAGACCTGTTGCTCGGTGGTGGCGATCCGCAACGGATCGAAGCGGGTACTGTCCACGAAACGATCGGCGACGACGTCGATCCAACCCTCGACCAGGGGCGCGAATCCGGCCGCGGATATCTCGTCGACGGCGGCCCGGCGCACCATCGGCCCGTTGTCGGTATCCACGCGTTCGACCCGGGCGACCGTCGCGCGTTGCAGCGAGACATCGACAACGGCGCAGGAACCATCCCAGGTCTGCCGGCTGGCGGCGGCTACCGAGGCGTCGACGATGGCGCGTACGTCGAAGCCGGCCTCGGCCGCGACGCCGAGGAGGACGGCGAACTGCTCGTTGGTCACCGCTGAAGGCGCCACGACAACCACTGCGGGGCGTTTTTCCCCGGTCGCAGCACGCAGTTCCCGTAGCTGCACGTAGACGAGGTCCGCTTGATTGGCCACGCCGCGTCCATGAGGCGTGACGGGATCGGCATTCAGACGTTGCCAGAACTCGTTGTGCGACTGCTGGGGGTGCAGTCGCGAACGTGCGCGCGCCTCGGCACCGAGCACCGTGGTCTTGGGGGCCACGTCGGCCACGCCCGGCTCGCGGTAGAGCTCCTCGCCGTTTCGCCTCAGGGTGATGTCGGCGTCGTTGATGTCGAGGACGAGCATGTCAACGCACCTGCATGTGGCGAATCAGGTAGTCGTCGCAGTAGTGCTGCGTATCGAGAACCAGGCGTTCCTGGATGAGCTGCAACTGGTGCATCAGAAACATGACGACGATGCTGATGACCAATGCGACGAACGTCGAGTTGAAGGCAACGCCGAGGCTCGCGGTGACGCCGGAGATGTCGCCCTCGACGGCGCGGTACGCCTGGCCCAGGGCGGCGCCGATGCCGCGTACGGTGCCGATGAATCCGATGGAAGGGATCGCCCAGGCGATGTAGCGCACCATGGCGAGTTCGCTGTCGAGACGGTCGGACTCGGTGTCGCATACGGCTCGCACCGCATTGGAGACGTCTTGGACGTTGCTCGTGGAGGCGAATCGCTGCAATGCGGCGAGCAACGCTCGGGGCAGCAGGTTGTTTCGGGTCTTCTCGGGCAACGCCTGGAGTGGACGGGAGTACTCGCGGGTGTCCTGGGGCAGGATGCTCATGCCTTCCGTCACCTCCACGAACGGATTCTGGAGCATGCGGCGTTCGCGGAGGCAGTTTCGGGTCTTGAGGCCCATGATGGCCATCGCCCAGAACATCAGGATGAAGCAGCACTCCTGTTCGAAGTTGTGGAGAACGACGTAAAGGGACCGGTCCGGAACGAAGTCCTCCTCGACCAGAGCTTGCTGTACCTGGGCCTCGAGGATCGCGGCGGCGTTGGGGCGGATCACCGTGACATAGACCAGGTGCACGATGATGATGGCGACCACAAGCGCAACCACCTGGTAGATGAAGTCGAAGGGTAGGGTCTTTCTCATTGCGGTATCGCGCCTTCAGATGTCGACCGGAAACGGAACGTCGATGTCCTCGGAAATGTCCTCGCTGGGCACGAAGATCTCCTCGGACGTGTCGTCGCCGGAACCGGCCGGCTCGTCGTCGGACGGAGGGTCTTCACCGTTCTCCGGCGTCTCGGATTGGGCCGGGGCGTCCTTCGCCGGACCCCCGGATTCGGGTTGGGCGGCCGGCGCGTCGTCCTTCTCGGCGGCCATTGCGATCCCCGCTGCGTCCAGGAGGCCATTCGACGGGGTGAAAGCGCACACCAGGCAAACGAGCGCAACGGCGACCACTGTCATGCGCGGCCGCCTCGCCGCTAAGTCCGTAGTCATTCCGCGAACCTCGCGATCCGGCAGCCGACATCCGGGCGACCATTGATCCCGTAGTCGCGCCCTGACAACCGGAGGTCGGAAACCGTTCCGTGCATCCAGCTTGAACCGCGAATCACGTGGTACTCGCCCTGAAGGGGCCCGAGTGGATCGACGACGGGATTGCCCTTGGGAATCTCGTAGAAGTCGTGCACCCACTCCGCGACGTTGCCACCGAGATCGTAGACGCCCTTGTCGTTTGGCGGAAACGTCCCTACCGGCGCGCTGGTGATGTAGTTGTCGTTGTAGCCGAAGATGATCCGGCCGACCGTGTGCGCGGCCGATTGATCGGCGTAGTTGCCGTGCTTGTCGGGCGGTGGCAGTTGATCCCCCCAGGGGAATCGCAGTAGTTTCGTCGCGCCGGCATGCCGGGCCGACCAGGCCCATTCGGCCTCGGTGGGCAGCCGGTAGCCCAGGGCCGTCGGATTGAAGCCGACGGCTTTGCCGAACTCCTCCCGGTAGAACGGTTGGAGATCGTCCTGTTCCGAAAGCCAGTTGCAGTAGAGCGCGGCCTCGTGCCAGGAGACCTCGACGACCGGTTGCGTGTCGAGATCGAGATCACGGTTCTCGAACTCTCCGGAGGCATGCCCCTTGGCGAAGGCCCGGAACTGGGCGTTGGTCACTTCGTGTCGGGAAAGATAGAACAGCCTTGTGAGGTCGACGGTGCGGATCACCTCGTTGGCTCGACGGCCAGGCTCCCGGCGGGAAGCGCCCATCTGGATCTCGCTCGGGCTCAACAGGACCAGCTCATGGCCCTGTCCCGTGGTTCGCACCGCTTTGAGTCGCTCCAGGCGCGCTTCCTCCAAGGTCAGTAGTTCCACCCTGAGTTGCTTTGTGAGTCCCGGCTGCGGCACGATGGTGTTCCGATACCCGGCATATCCCTCCTTCCTGATTTCCACGAAGTGCGGCACCGCCGCAAGGGTGAATGTCCCGCTGGCGAGTCCTCGATGCTCTTTGTCGATCCACAGTTCGGCGCCTTCCGGGCGGGTCTCTACCAATAGGTCGCCTGTAAGCGCGGTCAACCTCACGTCGATCGCCCGACGTTGGCCGGATGCCAGTTCGATGGTGAGATTTCGGGGTGCGTAGCCGACCTTGAACACGCTGACGGCGAGTGGCTTGTCCGCGTCGACGCCGACTGCGAGCGGTGTGACGCCGGCGTACACGCCGCCGACGGTCACGCCGGCGCCCTTCGGCGACGACTCGATGGTAAGCGTGCCGCCCGCCCTGTCGAGGACGACTGGCGGCAGGGTGACCGGCTGGCGTGCTTCCACGAAGATGATGTCCTGCCACGGCTTGTAGCCGGGCAAGGCGGCGACGATGCGGTGCTCGCCGGTCGGTACCTGTATGGGACCGGGTGTGGTGACCTCGGCGGGACGGTCGTCGATGCGCACCTCGGCGCCCGCCGGCGTCGTGGGCAGGGTGACGTCCGCCCAATTGGGCAGCAGGGCGAGGGTGACGGTCTGGTCTTGGTCCCGGCCGGTCACCTCGAATTCCG
This sequence comes from Gammaproteobacteria bacterium, assembly GCA_026706425.1. Lineage (GTDB taxonomy): Bacteria > Pseudomonadota > Gammaproteobacteria > Pseudomonadales > Azotimanducaceae > VXYL01. The sequence continues at coordinate 2,587 of JAPOYW010000449.1, read as the reverse complement.
CGGTGCCGTCCTCGTATCGTGGATGGCTGACATGGACCGCTTGCGGCCCCGCAGGCACGCGCAGGGTGACGGGCGCGGTGCCGCGCAGATCGCTACCGGCCACGACCACCGTCGCGCCATGCGGATCGATCACGAAGGTCACCCTGCCGGGCAACGGGGTCAGCGTGAACGGAATGGACTGGTTGCGGTCGCCGCCGATGCGGATGCGCCGCTCGAAGTCGACGTATCCCTCGGCACGGGCACGCATGCGATAGTCGCCTTGGCGCATCAGGTGGATGTCGCCGAGCCGAAAGGCGAAGCCGCCGTCCACTTCGACGACAGCCGAGGCGGGAGTTGCCTCGAGCCGGACGCTCTTGGCGGTGAAGATGAACCACAGGAACCAAACCACGGCCGCGAGGACGACGAACCCCGCAACTCGCCACGGGTTCAGCCAGGCGCGCCGCTTGGCCGTCGCTGTTGGCGTCGGGCGAAACCGAGCCGCGGCGATGTGGTCGCCGTCGGCGGCTGGCTGGATGGGCTCGTTCACTTTGGTTCGATTGACTTCGCGCGGCTAGATAGGTTCCGTGCACCGGATTTCCACGGGTTCGGAATCGGGCGCCAGGATGATCTCGTCGCGAACATCCCGATAGCCGTCTCGGCTGCCGACGATGACGTAGCGTCCGGGCCGGAGCTGCAGTTCATGGCGTAGGAAAGGGCCGAACCTTCCGACCTTCTGAATCATGATCTCGGTCTCGTTGTCGGAGTCGATGACCAGGGCCACGGGTGTCGAGCTGCGCTCGACGATGGCACGCAGCTCGTCGAGCCGGGCTCGGAAGAGTGGTCCGCCGGCCGCGTCGGCATCTGCCTCGGCAAGTACTTCCCTGGCGCGGGCGAATTCGACGTCGTCGGAGAGAAGCCCCGGGTCGTCGATGAACTGCTGCATGGATTCGATCAACGCGACGCGGGCGGCGACTCGGGCCTTGCCATCCCTTGCGAAGCGCAGGGAGGGATCGATGTCGAGAATGGCGTCGTAGCTGGCTCGTGCCTTGCTCCACTGGTCCTCGGACTCCTGTTGTTCGGCGCCAACGCGCAGTCGGTCGATCTCGGCCAGCAGACGTGCCTGCTTGGCCTGCTGGAGACCGGCCAGGCCGTCCGGGTCGGCGGGATCGGTCTTCAGTACGCGGTCGAATGCGTCAATGGCCTTGTCGTGCTCGCCTCGCTCCAGGGCGCCGAAGCCCTCGGAAAGCGTATCCCGCCGCCGTTCGGCCGCCCGGGCCTCGGCGACCTTGGCGACTCTCCCGGGCAACCCTGCCGTGGCGGGGTCGAGCCCGCTCACCTCGGCGAGGTATCGATCGGCCTCGGCGTATTCGCCGCGCAGGATGGCACGCTCGCTTTGGCGCAGTAGTTCGACGATTTCGGGCAAGGACGATGCCCGATCGCGTCCCGCGCCCGCCTCGCGGTCATCGGGCCTAACGGCGAGGGCCTTTTCGAAGGCCTGGACCGCACCCGGGTGGTCGAGTTCGGCGAGCGCGGCCTGGCCGTCTTCCATGGCGGAGCGGAACTGTGCGCGGCCCTTGTCGCCGAGGGCCACAATTTCGTCGACGGCGCCGGCGTACTCGTCCAGGGACTCCCGGTAGCGCCCCTCCAGAAACAACTGGTCGCCGGTGCTTGCGCGGTCCTTGATTCTGTCGAGCTCGTCGGCGCCCCAGGCAGCTACGTTCAACTGCTCTCGGAGCTGGCCTTCGAGCGCGAAGAACTCGGCGAGTTTGGCTTCGGCTTGCTCCCGCGCCCGCGCCAGGTCGGCGGCCTCGAAGGGCGCGACGGAGTTCGCCGGGGGGATGGAGGACCGGCCGCTCTCGGTTGCCGCGCGGGTTAGCGGGGCCGGATCCACGACGCGGTCCGGCAGGAATACGAAAACGAAGGTAGCCAATGCGCCGAGTACGAGCATCGTGACGCCGAAGCCGATCGCCCGAGGTGCCGCGCTGCGCGTTCGCCTCGCCGGTCCGGACCGACGTCGCCGGCGTGAACCGCGGTCCGACAACGGCGCCTGGGCAGGCTGGATATGAACTGGCTCGTCGGGTGCCGTCATGCTGGCATGAACCGCTTGTCGTCAAGCACGCGGGCAGCGTCGCGCCAGGACCTACCGGGCTTCGGGACTTGCCGCCGCCCCCACGGCCGCCTCGAGACTGTCTTCGGCCGTCGAGACTGCTGCCAAGACCTGGGGATCCGGCGGAGGCAATCCCAGTTCGCGGTAGTAGAGGGTTCTCAAGATTTGGCGTAGCTCCTTGAGCTGGGTTTCGACGGTGCCTTGGAGGTTGAAGGTTCGATTCTCGAGTTCGATCGTGTGGGGTGAAATCCCGGCCCCCGCGGAGACGCCCAGTTCGCGAAGAGCATTGGCGTGGGACTTGGCCTTGTCGAGGTCTCGAATCGCGCTGACCGCCAACGTGGCACCGCCGATGACGGATACGGCACCGGCGTATCGGGTCATGGGGCGATCTCGGGTCTGCCCGACCAGCCCGGCAGTGATCCCGACCACGCCTGCGACGGCCTTGCGGCGTACCTTCTCGCGCTGATTGCGGTAGGCGATGGCTTCATCGTAGGTTGCGCC
>JAPOYW010000635.1 GCA_026706425.1 Gammaproteobacteria bacterium | reverse complement strand
ACGACAAGCCGATTCTGGACGCGCTGGACGTGCCCGAGGTCGCCCGCGCCAACCGCGACTTCCTGCGCGGCCTCTACGCAGTCATCAAGGACCGCGACGCGCACATCCGCTTCAGCTTCATCACCGGCGTCAGCAAGTTCTCTAAGGTGAGCCTGTTCTCCGGCCTCAACAACCTCAAGGACATCACGCTGAGTCCGCGGTACTCGGCCCTCTGCGGCTACACCGAAGCGGATCTCGACACCGTGTTCGCGCCGGAGCTCGCCGGCCTGGACCGGGAGCAGGTCCGCGACTGGTACAACGGCTACAGTTGGCGCGGCGACGAGAGGGTCTACAACCCGTTCGACATCCTGCTGCTGTTCGACACCCGCGAGTTCAAGGCGCACTGGTTCGAGACCGGATCGCCGACGTTCCTGATCGACACGTTGCGGCGACGCGGCGTGAGCGCCGTGTCGCTGGACAGCATGAGGGCCAGCGAGGCACTGCTATCGACGTTCGATGTGGACGACATCGCGCCGGAAGCGCTGCTGTTCCAGACGGGCTACCTGACCGTCGCCGAGGAAGCGAACCGGGGCGGCAGGATCCGCTACCGGCTCGGCTATCCGAACCGGGAGGTGCGCGAGAGCCTGAACGAACACCTACTCCGCCACCTGGTGAGGAACGCGTCGGCGCAGCAGCGCAACGGCGACAGGCTCTACGACCTTCTGGAGGCGAACGACTTCGCAGGTCTAGAGGATCTCTTCCACGCTTTCTTCGCCAGCATCCCTTACGAGTGGTACACAAGCAACGACATCGCCCGCTACGAGGGGTTCTACGCAAGCGTGTTCTACTCCTACTTCGCATCCTTGGGGTTGGACGTGCGCGTGGAGGACGGCACCAACCACGGTCGCATCGACATGGCCGTGCGGTTCAACGGCAACGTGTACCTTTTCGAGTTCAAGGTGGTGGAGATGGGCGGCGAGGGTTCGGCGATGGCTCAGTTGAAGGAGCGGCGCTACGCGGACAAGTACCGAACCTCGAGCGAGCCGATCCACCTGATCGGGGTGGAGTTCAGCCGGACGTCGCGCAACGTCGCGGCGTTCGAGGTGGAGCGGGCCTGACGCCCGTCGCTGGCGCCGTTGGGGTTGGAGCCGAGTCGACCGACGGCTTCGAGTGGGGGGAGAACGCCATCGTCGACGTCGCTGGTGCCGTTGGGGTTGGAGCCGAGTCGACCAGTCGGCGTTTCGGGATCTGACACATGCGACGAATACGATGGCGTACGATGGCCGCACGCGTAGCTAAGACTAACAGTGTCGTCCTCCGGGACGCCACGCCGCTGGGGAGTTGCCTCTTGCGACGTGCGCAAGGGTAGCTGCGGCGGATCAGCAACACTGGATTCCCCATGTGAAAACCGCAGATCTCTATAGCTGCGCATTCGGCCGGCCAATCCTACCGGACCGCTGGCAACGCCGATTCGCGACGGATCCGTGGCCGGATGTGCTGATCGCCCCCACGGGATCCGGCAAGACGGCCGGCGTCACCCTGGGCTGGGCTGCGCATCGACTGCGCGAGCCGGTGACGACTCCGCGCCGGCTCGTCTGGTGTCTTCCGATGAGGGCGCTGGTCGAACAGACCGCGAGCGCGGCTCGAGGGTGGTTCGACAGGCTGAACGACCGAGGCATGGGAGAAGGGCTCCTTCCTGGTCCGGGCGACGTTCACGTCCTCATGGGCGGCGTAGAGTCCGGCAGATGGCTTGAATGGCCCGAACTCCCGGCGGTCATCGTCGGCACTCAGGACATGCTGCTCAGCCGTGCCCTCATGCGCGGCTATGCCTCCTCCCGCACGGTCTGGCCCATGGAGTTCGCGCTGCTCCATACGGACACGCAGTGGGTCTTCGACGAAGTACAACTCATGGGAGCGGGCCGCGCGACCTCGGCTCAACTGGAAGCCTTCAGGCGAGACGACAGCGTGAACCAGGGAGACGCTGGCCACGCCCATGCCAGTTCCGCCCGCAGCCTCTGGATATCGGCGACGCTGGAGCCGGAATGGCTCAAGACCGTGGACTTCCCCGCGCCCGCCGAGAACTCCAACAAGCTGAGGCGAGTCGACCCTTCGCAGGAACCGGGTGATCGCCTTCGGCGGCTGGCGAACGCGAAGAAAACGCTGACTCTTGCCTCGGTGGCACCCGAATCAAGCAAGGCGACCGACATCAAGGAATATGTTGACGACCTTGCTCGTTCCGTTCGCCGATCCCATCGGCGTGGACACGTGACCTTGGTCATCCTCAATGGGGTAAAGCGGGCGCAGGATGTCCATGCCGCCCTCGTCAAGGAGATGAAGAGCACGGCGACTCCCCCGGATCTCGCATTGGTGCATGGCCGTTTTCGTCCCGCCGACCGCCAGCGAGAACTTGAAAAGGTCATGGACGGGCACTGCGGGCCCTCCGACGTGATCGTGGTCGCGACCCAGGCCGTGGAAGCGGGCGTCGACTTCTCTGCCGCAGTTCTGTGGACGGAACTCGCTCCTTGGTCCTCCATGGTGCAGCGCTTCGGTCGCGCCAACCGCTATGCGGAGCTCGAAGGGGCCGACGTACGCTGGTTGGACGTTCTGGCAAGAGCCAAGGACGCCAAGGACGCCGATACTCTCGCGCTCCCGTATTCGACCGGTGACATGAAGGCGGCGCGCATGCGACTGCGAACACTGACGGACGCAGCTCCTGCGAGGCTGCCGCCGGCAGGAGACATCGACCCGCCGCTCAGGGTGATTCGCCGGAAAGACCTCGACGATCTCTTCGACACGGATCCAGATCTCACGGGCTTCGATGTCGACATCTCTCCGTACATTCGCGACGCCGACGACGCCGACGTGCGCGTTTTCTGGCGGGATATGTCCAGTATCGGCAACACGCCGCCCCATGCTGAGGCGGAGGAGCTGTGCCCGGTGCCGATCAGCGCAGCCAGAGACTGGCTCAAGAAACTGGGTAAGCAGCAACAATCCGTCTTCGTTCGCGACCCCCAGTGGCGACATGTGGACGGAACGGCTAGCGCGGTGCCGCCCGGCTGGATTCGACTGATCCAAGATCCCTGGCCCGGGCTCGTACTCCTCGCCGACACCGGCGCAGGAGGGTACACCGAAGCAATGGGCTTCACCGGAGACACCAAGGACATCCCGAAGGCCGTTTTTCGCCAACCTCGGTCAGACGGAGAGCCGGCAGACGCACGGGAGGGGGAACACGGTGGGGAGTCCGAGACACACGATGCAGACCCCCGCAGCGAAATTGGCAGGCCGGTGTTGCTTACCGCCCACCTACGCCATGTGGAGAAAGAGGCCCGAGGGCTTTGCGATGCGCTCCGAGTCGATGCCGACATCCGGGCGGCGGTCGTCCGGCCGCACGGTGGCATGATCTGGGGAAGGTGCATGACGACTTTCAGAAAACCATGCGCCGGGGTCTTCCCGAGGGGCAGACCGTCGACGGGGCCCTCGCCAAGACGGTCAAATCGAATCAGCGCCACGGTCGGGCGTACTTCCGTCACGAACTCGCATCCGCGCTAGCGCTGCTGGCGCACGAGGAATGGTCTCGTGACGCGGACCTGACCGCTTACCTGGTGGCCGCCCACCACGGTAAGGTTCGGATGAATATAGGGGCATTGCCGAGGGAGCGGGCACCAACGGATCCGGATCGACTCGGTGCCCGTTTCGCGCGCGGCGTATGGGAAGGCGACGAGCTGAACCCCGTCGACCTCGGCAGTGGAGAACGTTGGGCGGGCGGAGCTCTCACCCTTTCGTCGATGGAACTCGGCTGGGACGAGACCACGCGGGAGAGTTGGACGGAGCGCACCCGCGACCTGCTGGCTCGGTTCGGCCCGTTCCGCCTCGCCTGGATGGAGACCTTGGTGCGGGTGGCCGACTGGCGAGCCTCCGCGAAGGAGCGGGAGGGAGTCTATGGCGATGGCTGAGTCCATCACGTTCGACGGCTGCACGCCGACTCCGCTCGCTTCCTACCTGAAGGCGCTCGGCGTGCTGCGCCTGATCTCGTCCGATGCGAACCATGTGGACGGGCGAGCTGCGGACCGGAAAGCCCGGGGATGGTGGGAAGGTGAGCGTTTCCACATCAGGACGACACTCGACCGGGATGCCTTGTGCAGATTCTTCCGCGACGAGTACGCACCGAGCCCGATCATCGCACCGTGGAACGGGCGGGCAGGCTTTCTCGAAGGCGATGACAAGGGCGCTAGCGACACCAAAATGCGCCCGAAGGCCCGGCTTGTTGGCAAGGTTGAGACGAGTGCAGACCCTCGTTTCACGAATATCCGTAAGGCGATCAAGACCGCACGTGAAGAGCGCGGAATAATCCGCTACAACAAGCTTCGCGCAACGGTCAAATCCTTAGACAGCCGGATGAAGGACTTGGCCGGAGAAGAAGAGGCGCGGGCAAACGAAGAGAAGAGGAAAGCCGAGAGCGAAGCAAAGGCCGAGAAAGCACGGCTGCTGCCTAGGTTGAGGTCCAACGCGGTCTCGTTGCATGTCTCTTACATCGACGCATGCTATGCATTGTCGACGGAGAACCATGCGGCGCCATTGCTCGTTGGAGGTGGGGTAGATGGCAGTCGAGATTTTGGTGCCAACTTCATAGAAGCCGTCGGAGAGCTGTTCGATCTTGAGGCTGGCACTCCGGTATCCCAAGCGCCCGCTGAGCTTTCCGTGAGCCTTTTCGCATCGTGTGAGCAATCAATTAGACACGGCTCGCTCGGGCTCTTCACTCCTGTGCAGAGCGGGCTAAAGTCCACGACTGGCCTTGAGGTTGGTGCGGACAAGGAGATCTACCCGCTGAACTCTTGGGACGTCGCACTTGCGATGGAAGGTACCTTGGTGTTCGTCGGTGCCCTGACCCGCCGGTGGGGGGCGACCGGCGACTCTCGGGCGGCTTTCCCGTTCACGTTCGATCCTGTCGATGCCGGAGCAGGCGGTCTATCAGTCGCGGATGCCAATCGTCCCCGTGGGGAGATCTGGATCCCTTTGTGGCACAAACCCGCGACGTTTTTTGAAGTGTCGGCCATCTTCGCCGAGGGGCGGCTCACGCTGGGCAGGCAGGCTGCTCGAACGGGCCTCGACGCCGCCCGATCGGTCATGCGGATGGGGCAAGCGCGAGGGATCCACGGCTTCGAGCGCTATTCGCTTATCCAGCCTGACAGCAAAAAGCCCTTTCAGGCGACCCCGCTAGGTCGGTTCAACGCGCCAAACAGCCCGCGCCCGGATCTAATCGCCGACCTCGAGGTGCGTGGCTGGCTGGAGACCGCACGGAGTCATGTGGGCGGCAACAAATCCCCCGCAAATGCGAAGGCGGCCATGCGCCGATTTCACGATGCGCTGTTCCAGATGACCGATGCCCGGCAGAGTGGAGACGGTACGCGGAACGCGTTGATCGCCCTCGGAGGGATCGTCCGATGGATGACGTCCAACCGGAAGGTGCGCGAAGCGCAGCGGCCACCACCTTTGATGCACCACAGATGGATGCATGCCGCAGACGACGGCTCGCCGGAATTCCGAGTCGCCGCCGCGCTTGCCGGGCTCGGCTTGGCTGGGCAGACAGCCGACGAACGGGCGCTGCCGATGGCCGCACACTTTGCACCAATCGACGAGGACTGTTTTGTCCGTGATGAACCGCCGGTCTGGTCCGCAAGCACAACTACCCCGAACGTCGTGTGGGGAACGGGCGGTCTGGTATCCAACATGGTCGCGGTGTTGCAGCGCCGACTTGTCGAAGCAGCAGTTCGCGGTCTAGCCGACAAGCCGTTTGCCAGTGCGTCCCATGCTCGCCTCGCAGATGTCGGGGCGTTTCTCTCCGGTGATTTCGACGACTCGCGCTGTGCCGCGCTTCTCTCGGGACTGATCTGGGTCCGCCCCAGGCGCATGCGAGCGAACACGTCGGCACCTTTCGCTTCCGTGCCGTTTGCCTACGCGGCGCTCAAGCCCCTTTTCGCTCCGGATGCGACTCTGCGCCGTATCGGCCTCCTCACCGAGACCGCGCGGCTGCCTGTGCCGGCCGAGCTGGTCGCGCACCTACGCGCAGGCGGCAACCGCGCCGATGGTCGGGCGACAGACGCCGCAGTCCGCCGCGCCCTCGCGCGTGCCCGCAGTTCAGGTGTCCCATCGCCGTTCCACCCGGCGCGGTCAGGCGGACGCGCAGGAGTTGCAGAACGCAGTTGTTACGGAGCAGGCCTGTCCGCCGAGCGCCTTGCTGCCGCCCTTCTCATTCCAATCGACGACTACGACCTGAAGACCTTGACGAGACGGGCGTACACCGAAGCGCCCGCCGAGCCCGATGACGATCCCATGGAGGACACGACCGATGCGCCTTGACCTTTCACCCCGCCAAGTTCGCGCCTATGGCCTTGGAGGCGATGTCGAGCAACTATTGATCGCCCTCGCCCTATTCAAGATGCGCAAGTTTCTGACATCGGGGCTTCGGCTGCGAAGCGCTTGCGATCTTGAACTGGCAAAGGTCACCGTGACCCGGCCCAAGACCTTCGAACTGCCCGACCTCGCCGGTCTCGAAACGGCGTTGCCCGGATTGATCCAATCCGTGGATTCCCAGGGCCTGTTCGGCGAGAGACGCGTGCTGACCGTCCGCTATGGGAAGTGATCCATGTTCGCACTCGCCTTCCGCTTCCCCGCCGGTCGTTACCACGCGACGCCATGGGGAAGGAACGTCAACGAGGCTGACGTCGCGTGGCCACCAGAGCCGTGGCGGCTGCTGCGCACCCTGATTGCCATCTACTGGCGCAAGGGAGATCATGTGCGCTGGCCGGAGGAAGCTCTCCACCGCCTGATTGAACGTCTGGCCGAAACGCCCCCGGTGTACAGATTGCCGGAAGGTGCGGTGCATACACACACGCGCCACTACATGCCTCAGCGGGCTCGTGGCAAGACAACTCTCGTTTTCGATGCATTCCTGAGGATGCCCGAGCAAGCGTCGATGGTCGCGGCTTGGCCGGACGTGGCACTCGACGCTGACATGTTCGCCCTCGGCGCCGATCTTGCCGAGGCAATCGGGTATCTCGGGCGGGCCGAGAGCTGGACGGAGTGCGAAGCTCTTGACATGTGGGATGGCGAACCCAACTGTCGCCGAGTCGAAGCAGGGCTTGCAGGTACCCCGGTCAGGCTTCTGGCGGCTCTCCCTCCCGCCATATACAGAAACGAGCGCGAACGTCTCATCCACAACGAACGCCAACGCATTGTGGCAGGTGCCAAGAAGCCTCCCTCGGAAAGGCAGGTTGAGAATCAATTGAAGAGGGCTTTCCGGAGCAAACCGAGCGGGCGCGATACCCTGCCTGAGCGGCTAGCGGACGCGCTGGCCCTCGACACGGCTGACTATCAGGACAGGCGATGGCCACGTCCCCCCGCCGCTCAAGAGATCCTCTACACCCGCGCCGAGGAAGCCGCCCCGGTGGTTGCACCCCGCCCGCACAGGCGACGCTCTGTTCCAAGCGCTAGTAGGGCCGGCATGCCCACCTTGGCCAGATACCTGTTGGCCGGACGCCCTCGCCCTCGCATCGAGGACACGATCAGGATTGGTGAACTGATGCGCTTGGCCGCGCTCGCGCAGTTCGGCTGGCGACTCGACGGTTCGTCGGGTCGCCGCGTGCCCAAAGCGCCCTGGGAGATTTCCGGTCACGGCGTCGATGGGAGACCCCTCAGAGACCGAACCCACCGCCACGCCTTCTGGTTCCCCGAAGACGCCGATTCGGACGGGCTGATCGATCATGTTTCGGTGTTCGTATCGGACGGCATCCATCGCGACGTTCAGGCGAAGCTCGACCGAATCACCCGGCTCTGGGTGGATAGGAAACAGCGCACGGACGATGAGGATGTGCAGGGTTCGGGAACCGAGGAGTGGCGGCTGGCTCTCGAAGGGTTCGGCAAACCGAGCGATTTCTCGGAGAGCGCATCCATCTTCGACCGTTCCCGAACGTGGCGAAGTGCGACGCCCTTCCTGGCGGCGGGTCATCTGAAATCCGACGGTCATGCGGGCGAGTTCCGACGGCTCGTCCGGAGAACGGGGATGGATGAGGCATCGGCTTCGATGCCGCCAAGATCGACATCCGTGAGCTAGCGAACATCCAGATCGGGGGCTCGACGCGTCACGCACTCCACTTCCATCGCTTCCGCTCCAGAGGGCGCGAGAAGCAGCCAGACACGGCGGGCGCGCTGCTCGAAGTCACGTTTCCGGTGCCGGTAGACGGCCCCGTCGCGATGGGCTACGGGTGTCACTTCGGTCTTGGGTTGTTCTCGGCAGGTCAGTTGGAGTGCGATCGGGAATGACGCCCGAGCCGCCAGACGATCACTCGGCATATCATCAACCATCAACGGAGGTCTTCCATGGCAAAAAGACGCTTCACCCAACCGGATCTCACCGATGCGGTAGAGGACCGGGTGGTCCCTATCGACTGGCGATGGTGTATCGGCACGTCACCGGCGACCAGGGCCCGACGATCCACGTCTTTGGTCCCGTGGAAGGACAGGACCGGAAAATCCTGCGCTTCGACTGTTTCGACAACGTGCCCCACGTTCACCTCGGCATCTCCTACCTGGATGAACCTGTGCAGATGATCGACTCGCCCAACCCGTTCGAGTGGGCCCTGGATGAGCTGGTTGAACGACTACCCGACTATCTGGCCCGTTCCCGGGCCGGGTCCGACCTCCCGGACGACTGGCGCCCTGCAACCCGGCGAACGGTCGAGGCGTTCAGAACGGCAAGCGCCCAAGCATAGCCGGAAATCTCAGCCGGGAGATACCCTTGCTCAGCGCAGCCCAAGTCGAAGCCTACGACCGGAATGGCTACCTGGCCCTCGAGAACGTGCTGACGGAGGCGGAGTTGGAGGAACTACGGCGCTTGACCGACGAGTTCGTCGAGCAGTCGCGGAAAGTCACCGGGAACAATGCGATCTTCGACCTTGAGCCCGGACACAGCGCGGCGTCGCCCAGTCTGCGGCGC
>JAPOYW010000678.1 GCA_026706425.1 Gammaproteobacteria bacterium | reverse complement strand
CGCAGGTGCGTCCAGTGACCCACCCATTCTCCCACACAAGCCTTGCCCGCCGCGCCTCTCCGGCGTTGCCGCCCAATCCTTATCAGGGGATCAGGGAAGTGATGAGTGCCACCGAACTCACCCTGGACGAGAAACGACGCTTCCTCGCCGACGGTTTCATCGTTATCCGCGAAGCGCTACCGCGGGACCTGACCTTCCGGGCACGGCGCGCCGTCAACATGCATGCGGCACGGCAAGGCGTTCGCCGGCCCTACCACGACCTGGCCGGGGACAGCCCGCTTCCGGACCTCGTCAACAAGAGCCGCCTCGGGGAGATCATGCGCAACACCATGGGGCCGTACGACCCGCCGCAGAGCGCGTTCGCCGCGATTCTCTACCCCCAAGTAGAGACCAAGGCACCGAACTACGGCTGGCAACCCCACGTCGACGGCATGTGGTACTCGCCGGATCTCCCGGCGGCGGACGAGGTCGATTCCTGGGAAGCACCGCGAACCCACCATTTCGGCAAGGGAGACGCCACCGAGATGGGGGCCAACAAGACGCCGTTCTTCCAGGATCCCGAGTGCTCCTTGGCGCTCGGCAGCTTCACGGCCTTCGTCGGCATCGCACTCAACGACCAGACCGAGTTCGGACGCGGCAACCTTTGCCTCCTGAAAGGCGCCCACGAGGACGTCGAGGCGTTCTTCCGCATGCAGCGCGACGCCGGTGGGAACGTCGGCCCCGAGGGTCCCGGCTGGCCGCGGCTGGCACCGCGCAAGGACGGCGGCGTGACGCTGACCCCCATGCCGCAGCCGGTGCGCGACAAGTTCGTCGCCGATGCAGAGGTAGTCGACGGTGTCGCCTGGCCGGAGCCGACGCCGATCCTGCTCGACGAGGGCGACGCCGTGATCGCGCTGCACGCCTGTCCCCACGGGGGAAGCGTCAATGCCGGGGCAGATCCCCGCATGAACATCTACTTCCGGCTACGCCACGAACGACCCGGCGGTGCGACGGTCCTAGGCGACAGCGACCACCCGGACCGGGGCTGGGAGGGCGAGTTCCTCGACTACTCCGAAGACTACGATCCGTGGCGTGTCGCCGTCGACGCCATGTGCGACCACTGGAGCGAATGGGACGGCATGGCGGACGTGGTGGGGGAGGCGCGCAGCGGCCATAACCCGGCGAAACGCTAAAGCGTCAACGACTGTTCTGCTTCGCGACGGGGATCAACTCCACCCCGTCGAGACGCGAGACGACGCTCTGATCGAAGGTACAAAGGCGAGCCCCGGCCCGTTGGCTAGCGCGGACAACCATCAAGTCCCGGAAGTCGGCAATCCCTCGCCGATACCGCAAAGCACACCATAGGACGTCGTCGGCTGTCTCTAGCACGAGTTCATCCGTCAAAAGCATGTCCAACAGGGTCTGCGCTATCTCGTCCCTCGAGAAGCCGTAGGACCGCTCAAGTACCCTTCGTGGCCCCCGAAGATGAGCCAAACAACCATGAGCAACGGTCCCGCAGTCAGTCTCTTCCACGGCAACTGGTCCCTGCGCAACGAACCGAGGCTGAATCTGACCGACAAGGAACAGGCGTTCATCGTTGCGGCACTCGGTCAAGCACCAAAGCGTTGGGATGGCGCACCCGACGAGTCGAGCATGGTCGAACTGCTTGCTGACGCCCCCGACCTTCTCGACAGAATCGGTTCCCGCCTACTCAACGTCGCCATCGGCATGCGGGGCTGCGGCCCGACGGTCGCCCTGCTGCTCGAACGTGGCGTCAGGTTCGATATCGACAAGTCCGCCTACAACGTCCTCCACGAAGCGGCCTGGGCCGGGGCGACGGACACCCTCAAGGCGGTTTTCGAATCGGGTGCGTCGGACGCGACGCTGGTGTCCGTGAAGAAACCGCATACCGGCTGGCCGGACAACGTATCGCTAATGTATTGGGTGGCGTGGGGCGGCTATCCCGATCTCGCAAGGGTGCTGATCGCCCACGGCGTCGGCGTCCACCACGAACTGGCCATCAAGGGAAACGGCGAACGCGGCACGACGTCCCTGCACGAGGCGGTGGCACCCGGCCCGTGGAAGGACGACAACGCGCTACGCTCAAACACTGGAAAACGTGCGGTGGCCCAGATTCTCATCGAGGATGGTGCCCACTACGACGCCTTTGCCGCGTGTGGGCTCGGCGATGTCGACCGGTTGCAGGCACTCGTCGATGCCGATCCGAAGGCCGCGAGCGCTGTCGATGGCTACGGCATGACGCCCCTGCACTGGGCAGCACGGGTCGGAGCCGTCGAATGCGCTCAGATTCTCCTGTCGCACCGTGCCGATATCGACGCCCCAAACAAGGCGCGACGGGCACCGCTGCAATTGGCCGCGGAAGCCGACCAAGCCGAGATCATCCGCCTGCTCGCCCGGCACGGTGCCGACGTCGACACCCAGGACCGCAAGGGGCGCACTCCGCTGCACCGCGCAACCTACGAGGGCCAGGTCGCGGCCGCCGAGGCCCTGCTCGTGGTTGGCGCCGACCCCGCCGTTTTGAACAAGCGCGGCAAGAACGCCTTCGAGATCGCCCGCAAGGACGCCAAGTACTTCAAGGACCGTGCTTGAGCCTCGTCGGCACGGCGGCCCGCCTCCACTCGAGCGGCGGAAGGGGTGATCGCCCAACAAACTGGCCTCGACGACTTCAGGAAGAACACACGTGGCGAACTAGGCACCCGTACTGCAACCCTGCACCGGGAGGGGCTAAAGAAACTGCGTGCCGGGTGGGTCTACAAGCACGAAACGCCATAGGCGAGCCCCAGCCAACGGCCCGGCACGGGGTGCCGCTAGAGGCTAGAAGAGCATGGCTTGCTCTCGTTGGTAGCGTGCCAAACTCGGTACTGCATCGACCGCCATCTCGTAGTAGTGCGGGTCCATCTCGATGCCGATGCTCTCGTAGTCGACGGCCGAAGCCGCTGCCAAAGTCGAGCCCGATCCGCAAAACGGATCGAGCACCGTCCCCTCACCGAGTGGCAACACGGCTCGCACGACTCGTCGCAAGAACCTCTGCGGTTTGAGACTCGGGTGCGGTGCAAGTGCTCGCTCTTCCTTGCGTGTTGGCGCCGAACGAATCACATCTCCAAACGGGCGCTCATCCGATGGTCGTCTGAACCCTCCCGTACGCCACTTTCGCAGGTTGTCGCGAACCGTACCGTCAATAGGCTTGCGGAATACCAGCCACGGCTCCCACATTGAGCGCGGCATGACACTGACGTCCGCGAATTCCCGATGGGCACCCTTGGGACGGTCGCCGCCGCGCATAGTCGTGACTAGGCGCACGACTTCCCCTCGCCGCTCCAAGCCGCTTCCTGCCAGAGCTGTGGCTACGACGTGCGATAGCAGTGGATTCGCGGCCACAACGACATTCGCACCCGGGACAAGAACCGGGATCAGTGCTGTCGCCCATCGAACGAAAAACAACCCCAACACCTCTACATCATCAGGAGACATAACCGTGAATCGCGGCAGAGGAGACCGTTGTACGCCATCGAATGTGGGCGGCAGACGCCACACGCCGCCTCTCCGGTTGCGCAGTTTCGTTTGCTCCTTAGCCGAATACTCCACCAGACCGTACGGCGGGTCGGTGACGACGGCATGGACGGATTCCGGCTCCCTGCTTGCCAACCACTGCACACAGTCGGCCAGCACGAGTGTCGCTTGGCCAAGCACCACCGTTCGAAAGGTATCCGGCGTCGGGGCAGGTATCTCCTGTCCTGCAATGCCCGACAGGCGATAGTGGCCCCGACGCGGGCGTTCGAATAGACGCGGCGTGTTGAGCCTCAGATAGGAACGGACGCTGGAGTCGGTAACGTCTCCAAGCATTCTGCGAACACCGGAGATGATGTCGCGGACCGCCGCTCCCGACGGATACGACCGCAAGGTCGCAAGTACGGCATCTCGAACCTCGCCGGGCGGTCGTCTATGGTCGGTGTTGGGCATATGTGGATTAAAGACGTCCAGACGTCTTGAGTCAAGTTTCAACTGGCTGTTTTTTCAACTGTGGAAGGATCATAGAACCCGCGCACGATGTCCGTCTGTGGGAAATCTGCCCGATCTGTCACACGGCGATTGGCCGGAGTCGGTCGGAGTCGCGGGTGGCCGGACAATCCGGCGTGTCATTCTCGGTTACGTTTTTCCGGTGGATACGCGCAAAGGCCGCAGCTTGTACTTCGCTCGGCAAGCCGACTCCGCACCGGTCCGCGGGGCTGTATGATCCGGCGGTCATGGAGACGCCCGTCATCGACGCACAAGTCCACGCCTACGAGCGCGATCGACCCGAGCGGCCGTGGATCGGTTTTCTCCACGGGCCCCCGGAAGTGACCGGCGATCAGATGGTCGCGGCGATGGACGAGGTGGGTGTCGACGGCGCGATCCTCGTCTCGCCCTACAGCATGTACCGCTACGACGCGAGCTACGCATTGGAGGTCCACGCCAGGCATCCCGGACGATTCGGCCTGGTCAGGCCGTTCGACCCCGGTGCCGACGATGTCGCGGAACAAGTGGAGGAGTGGGCACGCCTCGACGGAGTAGTCGGTGCGCGGATCATGCTGCCGGACCCGTTCGCGGTGGAGGCCGGCGACCCGGGTCTCAACCGAATTCTCGCAGCGGGCGCCAAGACCGGGCTGACGGTGAACGTCCTATGCTGGGGCAATGCGCCGCTGCTAGGCGGCTTGGCCCAACGCAATCCCGACACGCGAATCGTGCTCGACCACCTAGGACTGAGGCAGCCGTTCCAGCCGCCGGCGCCGCCGGAATCCTTCGCCGATCTGCCCAAGGTGCTGGCACTCGCCCGCTACGACAACGTCGCGATCAAGATCACCGGCGCCTGCACCCTGTCCCACGAACCGTTTCCTTTCGTCGACATATGGGATCCGCTGCAACGCATTGTCGATACGTTCGGCATCGAGCGCTGCCTGTGGGGAACGGACTGGACGAGGGCGGTGGCGCTCTTGAGCTACGCCGAGGGCGTAAACGCATTCCATGAGACGACCCGACTCGGCGACTCCGACCGGGCCGCGCTCATGGGCGGCAACGCCGTTCGTTTATACGGATGGCAACCGACGCGGTAGGGCCCGATCAGGCGATCGACGATCGACTAGAATTGACGACAAAGGGGAACAAGGGAGGAGACGTGACCCATTCGCTGACGCTGGAACAGAAACAAACTCTCTACGACGACGGCTACATCGTCCTGAAGAAAGCCGTGTCCGATGATCTCGTCGATGCCGCCATCGACCGCATCCGCAACCCCGAGGAAGGCGTGTACGCCGGCGGCACGAAGGAACTCACCGACCTGGTGAACGCCTCCACCGTCACGCCGATCCTGCACGAGGCGATGGGCTACTTCGATCCGCCGATCGTCTGCCAGGTGGGTGCGAACCGGGTACGCAAACCGGGAGACCATTTCAACAACCTGGGCTACCGGGACAAGGACCAGCCCTACTACGGGGCGGAATCACACATGGACGGGCTGTGCACCATTGGCGTGCCCCAAGAGGTCCAGACAGGCACACCGGAGGAGATCTACAACCACTACATCACGTCGGGTCCCAAGGGCGACATCGGGCGCAGTCCCGAGGTGATGGGCCACAACAGCGTGCCGTTGTTCGAGGATCCCGAAATGACCTTGGGCATGGGTAGTTTCACGGCGTTCGCGTTTGTTTGCCTAAGCGACCAGACACGGGAAGGTTGCGGCCAGACTGCGCTTTTGCGGGGCGCTCATCACGTCACGGAGAAGTTCTTCCGGTGGCAACGCTCCGTCAACGACCGCATCGGCCCCGAAGGGCCGGGCTGGCCCCGTCTCAACTACGACGCCGCGAACCGCTGCGGACACGTCTACCTTCCGGAATCCGTCCGCGAGCAGTTCCTCGACGACACCTCCGAGACGACCCCCGACGGCGTGCGCTGGCCAAGACCCACGCAGGTGCTGATGGAACCGGGCGACGCCTGCATCACCCTATTCCACATTCCGCACTCCGGTACCCGCAACGAGGGCACCGAAACCCGCATGAACATCATCTTCCGAATCCGCAACAAGAAGCGCCAACCGGACAAGATGGTCAACGGCATCTCCGACCACCCGGACCGGGGCCAACGCGGCGAGTGGCTGGAATACGAGGACGGCAACAATCCCTGGGAACGTTCCAAGGCCGCCCTGTGCGACATGTGGGACGAATGGGAGGGCATGAAATCGGTGGTTGAGGAGCGTCGAGGATCAACGACTTGACCGAGACTCGGTCTCGTGAGTGAGCCGCTGGTCGGCGTCCAGCTTGCGTCGGGCGAACGAAGCAACTGCAAACAGCGCTGAGGACGTTGGTACAAGTGGAAAGATTGGCCATCTATTGCGCTGACATCGGTTCGATCGAGCGGTTGCCCGATCCGACGACAGAATGCGTAGAGGTGCCCACGGGACCCATCCACTCCCTGATAGGTGGTGCCTTATTGTGGGCGGGGCGGAGCGACGACCCGGCGCTGCTACGTACCGGGTGCCTCGTGTGGTGCGACCGGACGCGTAAAGGTCTGCGTCCCGTTGACCCAAAGGCGGATGGGCGACCTGCACGCGTGGCAGGATTCTACTCGCCACCTGCCTCAAAGATGCTACTGGCCCGCCAATGCGAGGAGCGAGTGGTACGTGCCCTCTCGGTCCTGGTCGATCCGGGACGGCGGATACGGTAGGGAGTCGGCATAGTGCTGCGCCACGGTCGCGCCGCGTCGTCGGAAGCCATGATACCCCTCGACCAACCGGCGACCGATGTCGACGGGAAGCGGCTGGCGGCGGCCCGGAACCTGCTGGCGAACCGGCTCACGGGCGTGTGTCTGCGGACCCCGTCGATCATTTCCACCAATACAGGAAAGTCCGAGCCGCCCCGGTTGTCGATCAGAAGGGGTGCAGAGTCGTATGCGAGCGGCATCTCCCTCGGTTGCCAAGTCGCTTCCACGAACGAACCGTGGTGAATCATCTTGACCGGCGGCGTGACGTGCACGAGCCGAACCTCGGAGTCGCCGCCCTGCGCAAACGCCAGCCTGCACCCGTTCAACTCCTGCATCTTGCGCGGGTTCATCAGGTTCCGTCGATGGCATCCGGTGCAGCCGAAGCTGCCGAACTCCCACAACGGATCAGTGCGCGGATCGTTGTGGCTTCTTGGTTGACGCAGCATGACGATAACGACCCTAGGGTCGGACACCGAGCCCTTTACCGGCGGCTCCTGCGAGATCACGGCGAGAACGCTCCGCAGCCACCGCACGGCTTCGGGAGACCCGGTGGCGTCGGCGACGAACTCCTGCCCCCGTGCCGCAGTGCGAAGAATCCCTTTGGACTCCCATCTGGTCGGGTTCCCGTGGTAACTGAGTCCCGCGTCGGGGAGCCAGGAGGGCACCGCCCAGTGGCTGACCGGCCCGTCCGGGAGCGACAGTCGCAGGCCCGGATCATCCGTTGCGGCCGTATCGCCCGGTCCCGTGTAGATCGTGTTGTTGGCGTTCCATTGGCCGATAGTATGCGGATGGCGACGCCAAAAGCCCGTGGGCTGATCCGAGGGGGTTGGTGAAGTTCCTAGCTTTGCCACGTCCTTGACTTCGAGGTATCCGTAGATGCGGTGATGGCGATCGCCGCCGTCCGGCTGGGAGAACAGACCGAAGAAAAGGAACACGTCGCCGATTCCCACGCCTTGGTTGGCGAGGTGGCTTTGCGCCGTGCCTGTCTGGCCGAACGCGCAACGACCGGATTCGAACATGGGATCGTCGTGACAGAGATCCGCTGCGGTGAGCCGACCTCGCGTTGCCCGCTCGACGATCGGGCCGAGGCCAAGGTCGCCGTAGGTCGTCTCGGACCGGGGGTTCCGAACAGGGATGGGAAGACTGACGGGTCGGCGGTCGATGATCGGCGAGGGTGCGCCGCCGGACGCGCTATCGAATCCCTTGCGGCTGAACACGATCCTCATGGCCGGGCATCGTAACAGTGGAGGCGAACCGTCGTTCAGGGAGAGCTCCCGAATGGAATGGCAACCCAACACATCGTCGCAGTGCGCCTAGTTTGGTTCCCCCATCGGCGCGGGGTGTCTGGGCAGGCTTCCCACGTGATCGCTCGCGAGTCCGTGGTGTTCATCACATTCTCCTACACGAAGTGCACCGGAATACCGGTTGCGGCATGTACGAGTCCCGCCGCGAATGCCGCGAGCAGGAGCCAGAGAAGGGTCTGCCAAGCCCAATCCCGGTAGCGACGCCGCGCATCGAAGAACGCGACTGCCAAGACGACGGCAGCGGCGTTGGCGAGCAAGGATATCCAAACACTGTGAACGAGGTGCCCGGTCGATGAGAGAAACGGGCATCGTGCGAGGAGCTCGCTGAACAGCCTTTCCGCATGCGATGACGACCAGATTGCGACGTGTGCCGCCGTGGTCGATACGGCCAGCGCGAGGCAAAGCGCGTAGCCAACGTGAGCGCCTAGCCGTGAACACGACGAGGGCCTCCGCTTCCGTGCCACGGGCATCTCGTCAAGACCCTTCAAGCGACCGCGTGTGCCTGTCCGCTTGCCGTCTTTTAGATCGTTGTGTGTCGCCATAGCAGCTAATCCGATCGATCAGTGCATCCTATCGTGCCTTCACGACGGCCCATCAAATCAAATGAGTGCTCCCGGCGCGACGCCCACTTGGGGTCGGGCTTTGTCCCCGCCCGCCGACACTACCCGTCCGCACTGCCGCAACGAACACGGGCGACGCCGGGTGGCCGAGGGTGGTTGCCCACCCCCGGCTCCCACAGATCCAGACGTGCGCGATTCGCGCATCCGGCTCCTCGGGCTATGGTGTAGCTGTGCGATAGACGCTCTGCACGACGCGCGGCGGTGGCAGGGGGAAGTGCGTCAGCAGCCGGACGTACCGGTCCCACGTCAGATCATGGCGGCCGTCCATGCCGCACCGTCGGGTGGAGACGACGAGACCTCCCAGGTTCCTGGGCGACCCCTGCCCGCATGCCCC
>JAPOYW010000240.1 GCA_026706425.1 Gammaproteobacteria bacterium | reverse complement strand
CTGCGCGCAGCGGGCATCGATCTCGCCATGGCCATCTGCTGGGAGATTGCCTATCCGGCGACGGTCGCCGCGGATGCCCGCCAGGCGGACGCGTTGGTCACGATCAGCAACGACACCTGGTTCGGCGAGTCCATCGGTCCCAGCCAGCATTTCCAGATCGCCCGGATGCGGGCCAAGGAAAACGGCAGGTACCTGCTCCGCTCGACCAACGACGGCATCACGGCGATCGTGGACGACAAGGGAGAGGTCGTCGATCGCCTGCCGCGCTTCGAACGCGGTGTGCTGACCGGCACGTTCCACACGGTCTCGGGAACCACGCCGTATTCGCGATGGCTGCACCTGCCGCTATGGGTTGTGCTGAGTACCTGCGCCGTTGGAGTGTCGCTGGCACATCCAACGATCCGTGCACGCGTAATGGCACTCAGGCGATAGGGGCTTCCTGATCGCTTCGGAGAAGTTCGTGATCGTTACATCTCCTCGCGGGAATTGCGCCACGATTTTCAGTCTCCCGCAGACCGCCTCAATGTGGCTCCGGAGGTTGAGACACATGTCGGTGCGCTGCTCGCGTATCGCTGCGAACAGGCCGCTTTGACGTGCTGGCGAAGATAGATGGTCTCTTCGCGTTCGAGGTAGCGGCCAAGTTGGTCGGCGGCGATTGCCAGCAGTTCTCGATCGAGTTCTGACGGTATGGGATCGCGGGGTTGGAGATTCGCGATCAAGCTCAACTGGTCCGGCGGGCGGGAGCGCACGAAGACTTCGGCGGACTCATCGAGGTCGGACATTGCCGACGAAACGAGAGATGGGGAGGGGTTCGCATGTTCCGTCACTGGCTGGACGGTGAGGACTCCTTGGAGGTGTTCGGCCCCCCACTCGATGGTGGTGTCGGCCTCTTGCCGCAGGAGCCGCGATTGGTTGTCGGCAGCGGGCTCGATCCCGAGAAGGTGGACTCGAACGCCGAAGCTCTGCGCGATCTGGACGCCGATGCGAACATCCTCGTCACCGGAGAGAAGCAGCGCGGCGGCGATGGCGTGGTTGCGGGCCAATTCGATCAAATCCGTGACCATCAGGGAGTCGACACCCTTCTGCCTCCCTGTGAACGCGATGGTTCCTAGGCGCACCTTGACGTCGTTGGATTCGGCAAGCCGTTCCTGTTTGTCGGTCGGGCCACTACGGGGAACGCCGTCGTACCAGTAAATTCGAAGCAGGGATCCGTCCGGCAACGTCTTGGTCGCGGCGTCCCGGAGGGCGGCTATGGCGAGGTCTATGTCGAGGCGGGTCGACTTGCGGGGAAGGCTTGTTCCGGAAAATAGCTTGGAGCCGGCGGCATAGAGATACCCGGCATCGACGAAAGCTGCAACGCTCATGGGAGTAATCCTTATAGCTAGTGGGTAGAGGGTCCCTTTCGGAACCCTCGCAATAGTCCACGCTCCAACTTAGTTAGTCCGGGAGTCGCTGGACGGGCGGGATAGTAGTCACAGAAGTGACGATTGTCAAAGCGTCAAAGCGAGCGGAAGCGGGCGTGGTCCCGGGTTGTGCGTCACGGGCACGCCGCAGTTCGTGCAGCGCCAGTGTCAAGCGGGAAGCGCTACGCAAGGACCTCGATGAACTCGGCGACTACCTGTACCTCGCCTTCGTCCATGTCCTCGAGGATGATCGGGTCGAAGTCCGGGTTGCGGGGCTCGAGCGTGATCTTGGCGTGTTGCCACGAGTCGTCCGCTGTCGCCTTCTCGCTCCGGTAGCGCTTGACGGTATAGCGTTGGCCTGTCTCGGGATCGATGGGGTCGCGGAGTTGGACCAGAACCGTCTTGCCCTGCCGCGTACCTGTCACCGGCGCTTGGAACAAGCAGTACGCGCCGTCGGGGATGACGGGTTCCATGGACTTGCCGACCACTTGGGCGATGAACATCCCCACGCTCAGCCTGCGTCGAGGGTCGATGCTCACCCACTCGAATTCGTCGGCCTCGATGTGCTGAGCATCTCCAAACGCTCCGGCGGCAGCCCTGAGCGGTACTAGCGGCAGGCAGTCGACATACCGGTCTTCCCGCCGGCCCTCCACCAGTCGCAGGCCAGACGGGAATGACCGCTCGCGTGTCTCTTCGATCCGGTCTTGCCGGTCGCGCAACCGACGGTACGCCTCCGTGGCCATCCACGAGCCGACGATGCGCTGAAAGGACGCATCGTTGACGTAGCGGATGAAGATCTCCTCGTTCTGGTCCATGCGTTCGGCGATGAGCCGTTCAAGGAGGTTCCCGAACACCAGTTCGAACTTGTCCTTGGGGTTCACCGCCGCAGCTTGGCCAAGCGCTTCGTCGGCCACAGCCGCCTCGACGATCTGATCGAAGAAGAGTTGATCTGCCTGGTTGAAGTCCGTGCCGAAACGCTCGTTGACGATGTCGATGAGCTGGGAGAGCGGCACGGCTTCTTCGTGTACCGCGCCTGAACCCAGTTCCGTGGGTCCATCCAAGGCGCGTGCATCACCCTCGTCGAGCGGAATGGAACCCTCGCTGATCTTCTGCAGTCGGTAGTACTCGAGCCGGACCTCCTCGTCGAACCGATAGGCATCGCCGCTTCTACGGCGGGGCAGCTTCGTCGCCAGATGACGGAGATAGGCATAGAGCTTCTCCAGATCGGAGTCCTGGTACGGGATCACCTGGCTCAGGAAACCGTAGAGATTGCGGAACGCCTGGGCCTTTCCGCGCCAGAGTTCCGCTTCGTTCTCGTCCTTGTCCCGCAGCGCCCGGAACCGCGACACGGCGGCGTCCAGCAAGGCGTTCATGGTCTGGTGGTCCTGGGCGCTCTGGCGCCGCCTGAAGCACACGTTGCAGAACCGTTGGACCTCTTCGTCCAAGTACACGCCCGACGCGTCGAGCTCGGCCTTGATCTCGTACATCCGGGACGGCTCGACCTCGTCGCCCATCGCGGCACCCTCGTAGTAAACCTTGAAGGCGTCGCGAATCTCCTCGCGGTCGTTGACAAAGTCCAGAACGAACGTGTCCTCCTTCAGCGGATGCGTCCGGTTGAGCCGGGACAGCGTCTGCACGGCCTGGAGGCCCGCCAGCCGCTTGTCCACGAACAGAGTGTGGAGCAGCGGCTGGTCGAAACCCGTCTGGTACTTCTCCGCCACAAGCAGCACCCGGTATTCCTGGCCTGCGAAGTGCTCGGGCAGCTCCTTCTCGCGGATGCCGCCGTTCATCTGCACTTCGGTGTACTCGACATCGGGATGCCGGTCGTCCCGCACCGCGCCCGAGAATGCGACCAAGGTCTTGATCGGATAGCCCTTCTCCTTGATGTAGCGGTCGAAGCCCTGCTTGTAGCGCACCGCTTCGAGGCGGGAGCCGGTGACCACCATCGCCTTCGCCCGCCCGCCGATCTTGTGTCGCGTCACGGCCTGGAAGTGCTCCACCATGACCTCGGTCTTCTGGGCGATGTTGTGCGGATGCAGGCGAAGGAACCGGGCGAGCGCACGCGCCGCCTTCTTGCGCTCCACGTTCGGATCGTCCTCGCACGCCTTCAGCAATCCGTAGTACGTCGCGTAGGTCGTGTAGTGCCGGAGCACGTCGAGGATGAACCCCTCCTCGATGGCCTGTCTCATGGTGTAGCGGTGTACCGGCTCCCCATCTCGCCCGAACACCGACAAGGTCTTGTGCTTGGGCGTCGCCGTAAACGCGAAGAAGCTCAGGTTCCGCTGCCGTCCGCGCTTCGCCATGCTGCGGAACAGCCTCTCGAGGTCTGCCAGTCCTTCCTCGGCAGCGCGGGTCCGGGCTTCCTCGCGCAAGTGCTCGCCGCCCAGGACCTCCTTCAGATCGGTCGCCGTCTCGCCCCCCTGCGAGCTGTGCGCCTCGTCCACGATGGCCGCACACCGACGGGTCGGGAGCACGCCGGTTGCTTCGTCGCCTTGCTCTTCCGCCATCCGCGATAGCTGCCGCGACACGAACGGGAACTTCTGCAACGTGGTCACGACGATCGGAACCCCACTCGCCAATGCCTCGGCGAGCTGTCTGGAACTCTCCTCGATCCTCTGCACAACGCCCAGTTTGTGCTCGAACTGGTAGATCGTCTGCTGAAGCTGCTGGTCGAGCACGACGCGGTCGGTGACGACAATGACGCTGTCGAACACCCGCTCGTTCGCCTCGTCGTGCAGCGATGCCAGCCGGTGGGCGAGCCAGCCGATGGTGTTGCTCTTTCCGCTCCCGGCGGAGTGCTCGATCAGATAGTTGTGCCCCGCACCTTCGTCCCGCGCCATGCGCACCAGGGAGCGCACCGCGTCGAGTTGGTGGTAGCGGGGGAAGATTATCGTCTCCACCTTGACCTTGCGTCCCTTGTCGTCGCGCCGCTCGTCGATCTGCAGGTGAAGGAATCGTGCGAACAGGTCGAGCAGGCTGTGCCGCTCCAGCACCTCCTCCCAGAGATAGGCCGTGCGGTAACCCTGGCTGTCGGCGTCGGCTGGATTGCCCGCTCCGCCGTCGCAGCCCTTGTCGAAGGGCAGGAAGTGGGTAGCCTCGCCGGCCAGCCGCGTCGTCATGCGCACGCACTCGGTGTCCGCCGCGAAGTGTACGAGCGCACGGTTCTTGAACTCGAAAACCGGCTCCCGTGGATCCCGGTCGCGCCGGTACTGGCGCACGGCGTCGTCTGCGGTCTGGCCGGTCAGCGGATTCTTGAGTTCGACCGTGGCGATGGGGATGCCGTTGAGGCTCAAGGCCAGATCGAGGGACTTCTCCGAGCGCGGCGAATAGCGAAGCTGGCGAGTGACCCCGAGCCGATTGGCGTCGTAGCGGGCGTCGAGCTCCGGGTTCAGTTCGTGCGCGGCCCTGAAGTAGGCGGTCCGCAACGTGCGCCCGTAGCACTTGAAGCCGTGGCGCAGGGTCGCCAACGAGCCGTGCGTGTCCATCCAGCGGCACAGATCGCCGAGCACTTGACTCTCGGTATCTTGGCCGAGCAGGGCTTCTAGCCGTGCCCAATCCTTCGGCTGGGTCTCGCGGATGAAGGCCAAGGCGGAGGCCGGGAAGATGGCGCGTTCGCGGTCGAAGTCGGTCGACGGGACGGCAACATACCCGTGACCGAGAAGGTGCGACTCGACGACTGTCTCGAACGCGGCTTCGTCCGTTGACTTCATTGGCGCAGCCTTGAGAACCGTTGGTCGAGGAACCAGACAACGATTTGACAATACGGCTTGAGTTCGCCCCTTTCGGGTAGCCACTTTTCTCGTTGGTGTTGGAGCCACGAGCGAGTAGCGCCCTTTCGTTCGTTCGCCCTTTCGTACCACTTGGCGATGTCGTCAAGCATGCCTCTGCGGTGGTTCTTCAGGACCGCCACGTTGAGGTTGAGCACGTTGTTGAGTTCCGCATCGAACGCTCCCTCATCCGACCAGATGCTGCCGTCAAGTCGGTAGCGAATCCTGGTCTCGATCTCGTGGCTCGGATCCGCCGGATTCCAAGAGAGATCCTGACTTCCCTTGTGTGTGTCGCAATGCTGTTGGGACTTCCGTTTGCGTTCTCCCATCCCACCGGGGCACGCGGCAAGCAGGTTACGGTAGACGAGTTGCTGTTCGGGATAACGGCTCTGGGGTCGCCAGTGCTCGATTTTCGTATCTTGATCGTCGCGGATTCGGTCCATGCAGTAGCAGCAGAGACCTCGTTGTTCTTTCACGAGCTTCCGTCGAAGCGCGTCCTTGTCATTATAGTTACCGTAATTTCCTAACGAGTTGCGATGCGCCGTCAGACTCGACGGTTCTGGGCCCTTGGCGATCTCTCTCATTCCTCACCCTCCAGAAAGTCGAGCAAGGTCCGGATTCTCGTCACCTCCGGGTCATTCTCACCGAGTATCTCGATCAGCTCGGTTAGCAATTCGCGGCCCCGCTTGAAGCGCTCGCGGCCGACAACTCGCGAGATTTCCCCAAGCAACTCGTGAACCCTCTCAGTCCGAGGGTCGGCTTCCATGATCTCCTCGAGCACGCGGCTGGAATCGACGCCGAAAGAGTGCGAGGGCGAATAGACCTCTCCATCCGCGACGATCTGAATGCGCTCGTGCGGCACTTCACCGACAATCTGGGGCGAGTGGGTGGTCGCGATGAACTGGCACCGAGGAAACGCCGCCGTAAGATTGTGGACGATCTGCCGCTGCCACTTCGGATGCAGGTGGAGGTCGATCTCGTCGATCAGGACCACTGCTTCCCCCTCGGAGGCCGGGTCGTCCACATTGGGGTTGGCGAGAGCAAGTCGACGCGTCAGGTCCAAGACGAGCGCCAAACTACCTCGCTCGCCATCGGATAGGCACCGAACGGGAATGGACATCGCATCCCGGTCGATCCAAAGCTGCGGAGGCACTGTGCCGTCTTGGCGCAGGTTTCGATAGCCAGGTAGAAATCGTCGAACGACATCTTCGCAGGTTGCGAGGATGCGACCCTCGGCAGGCTGTTCACGGCTGAGTTCCTCCCGTGTCTTCATCCACGCGGCAATCTCGCCGAGACGCAGTTCCCGGCTTGTCAAAGCATCCGCAGTTGCACCGACGATCCCGCCAGCCGCCGCGTTCGACGAGGGGAGCAATAACGAGGGGACCGCACGATTGGGCGAGAACAAGACAGCCAACGGTCGAGTTTCGTTCATCGAGACCAAAAGGACCGCCGGTTTCTCCCGTCCGACCGAGAAGAACTCAGTGTGGCCTGGCGTACTTCGGACTTGCTCGCGGGGCATGCCCGCCTTGCCTTCCCGTGGCACGACCGCCTGACGGGGCTTGTGAACGAGGTAGCCGAGTTCCTCCTGGTGGAGCCGAAAGCGGCACTTGGCGGTGAGAGAGTCCGCTCCGATGCGGATGTCATCCGAGTCGAAGGCGATCACCCGCGTGCGGAGCTTGTTGACTTCCTTTACCACAGCGGAGAGACACACCGCCAAGGCATCGAGGACACTCGTCTTCCCGACGCCGTTGACCCCGACAATCAGGTTCATACCGGGATGGAAATCGAACTCGGCTTCCTGGATCACGCGGAAGTTGGCGAGCGTCAATCCAGTGACGAACATGCCTGATCCTCCGCGTCTAGCCGTCCGGTCACGACCGATGCGATCATCGTAGAGCGGCGCTCTTTGAGGACGGCCACGCTGCGGACAGCCGTTGACACGAGACGATCAATCAAGGCGGTCTTGTAGTTTAACAGCCCAACTATCCGTTGCTGCTCTTCCATTGGCGGCACCGGTACTCGCCAGTCTTTGATGTGCTCTTGCGATATCTTGACCATTGATGCGCTAGTCCCTCGCGCGTCCATTTCGATCTGACATCGTCCAACTGGCGTAGTCAGGAAATACGCTAGGAACCTGGGGTCGATCACGCCATCGGCCAACGTTAGCCTATAGATGAGATCGGATAGCATGAGGCGCGGCTTGGGCGTCGCAACGAAACAAACATCGCCCACGAGCGACGGCGTATTCGATCTTGTAATCAAGAAATCGCCGTCCCGAATCTCCAGATCCGAGGGCACCTCGATGTCCGACGGAAGCGTTTTGGCTGCGGATTCGTCGAATCGCCCTTGGCAAACAGCGTTCAGCTTGAGTACGCCCCACTCATCGGCAAGCGGTTCGCGATTCTCGGCTGGGGGGCTCCAGCCCTGCTCCATTCGCGCAGCCAGAAACCTCAGCCGCGCAACTTTCCAGTGCGCTGGTATCTCGCGCAGCCAATTGATACCGGTAGTGCTCCGAGGCACACTCTGGTTGAGTTCGCCGGTCACTGCACGCGTTATGAGCGCTCGGCGCCTTTCAGCCAAAAGGCTGAGCAAGCGCTCCTTCGCTGCAATTGACCCATCTATTCCTTCAGTCTCGCGATCAAGATAGTCAGCGATAACGCACTGCATCGAGGGCTCCGGGAAGGGAACGGGTAGGCACCCGATATCACTCCATTCCGCTCGCGGCATCCTTGATCCGAAAGTCGCGGCATCTACGGCGTCCACGAAGTCCGGCGACATGAGCGCATACTGAAGGAATCTCGGCTCGATCTTGACGGGTCGCATGACGAGCAATTCCGTTGTGGATCGACCCCGGAAGTCCGCGAGCCACGCTTTCGCCAAGTAAGGTCGCAGCTTACCGAAGAGTACATCGTTTGGTTCAAAAACCTTACCCAACGCTGTTCCTCCGGGCTCTGTTGACGGGTCGTTGTCCGGCGCTACTGGTTCACCCAGAAAACGACCTGTCCAAGGCTCGATGTTCTCCAAGCCAACGTGTGGCCTATCGATGCCATCATGATTGATTGCCGAGGGGCGCAACGCCACCAAGTGCTTTAGCGACGCCACTGGGAAACGCCCCGTACAACCCCTCATGCCGTCACTTCCCTTAGCAGCCGCTGAATCTCCTCCTCGGCGTCTTTCAATTCGGCATCGATCTCCGCAAGCGGCCTGGGCGGCGTGTACTTGTAGAAGTGCCGATTGAAGTTGATCTCGTAACCGACTCTGTCTTTGCTTCGATCCATCCATGCATCGGCAACATGTGGCGCGACCTCCCGTGCGAAGTACTCGTCGATGTCGTCTTCCAGCCGCACTTTCTCGAAGTCGCGCAACGCGGAATCCGGCTCGAGGCCCGCATCGCCGTTGACGACCGGTTCGGCATCCGGGTCGACCTTGGTGAACACTCCCCTAAACGCTCGCTGCTCGGCCTTTTTCCATCTGGAATCGCAGTCATCGAGAATTTCTCGAACGCTACGCCAAACCACATTCCAGTCTCGCTGCGGTTCGCGACCGATCGCCTTGTCGATGGCCTGCACGTCATCCAGCAGGAGCGGATAGGCGTCAAGGAACCGGGCCTTGTCCTCCAACGTCATCTGGTAGCTCAACCGCAACGGTCGTTCCACGGTGACGCGGGTATAGCCGAAGTCCTCGTTGTCAAAGATCTTGGAGTGCTCCCCATCCGAGAATCGACCGTACAGACTGACGATTTCGGTGATCTGGTGTTTTGCGAGATGGCGGCGCTTGTCGCCGAGGCTGCGGCGGCTGTCCTCGCTGCCGCCCGACATCCACGAGTTGCGGGCGTCGATTAGCTGAATCTTGCCTCTGCGGCGT
>JAPOYW010000390.1 GCA_026706425.1 Gammaproteobacteria bacterium | reverse complement strand
CGCAAGCGACATCGGCCGCCGCCGGGCGACCGAAGATTCCGACATCGTCCTGTTGCATTAGTTCCTTCGCGAACGTCGAAGGCGTCTGTCCCTCCACCAGAAGAAACGTCCGGTACCGGGCTCGGGTCATCGCAACGTACAGCAGCCGGCGTTCCTCCGCGTTGGCGTGGCCTTCGCGTTCGGCGAGCACGAGATCGAGCAGCGGATCATCGGAAATCTCGCTGGGAAACCCGTATCGGCCCGCGTTTAGCCCCCGCACCACGACGTAGTCGGCCTCAAGCCCCTTCGCGCCATGAACGGTGCTGAACGATAGATTCAGCGCAGGGTGGGCGTATCGCAGCGCACTCATGTCCGGCTCGAGGTGCGAGTAGCGTCCGAGCACCAAGACCTCCGGCCGGTGCGGGCGCGACGCGGCGTCCGTCCCGATTCGCCGCAGCGCCTCGCCGAGCACGGAAGCCCCCTCCTCGCCCGCGAGCCCGAGCCAGACTCCCGGGCCATCCACCGTTCGCCGCGTCCGCACGTCCTTGGGGATCTGCGCGGGATTGCCGAGCACGAAACGGGTGGCCACCGCGCTCACGCCGTCCGAACAGCGGAAGGTCGTCTCTAGCGTCGAGCGCGTCCCATTCCCAAAACGCGTCTCGAACCTGCGCATGATCGCGATGTCAGCCCCGGCAAACCGGTAGATGGCCTGCCAGTCGTCGCCGACCGCGAAAAGCTGCGCACCGGCCGACCGATCAAGGAGCGCCTTCAACAGCGCCGCCCGGCTCGCGGAGATGTCCTGGAACTCGTCGACCAGAATATAGCGGTAGGGACTCTCGTAGCGACCGGCGACCACATGGTCCGTGGCCCGGTTGATCATGTCGTCAAAGTCGATCTCGCCCAACTCGGCGAGGTGCCTCTCGTACCGGTCGAGGATCGGGGCGAACACCTCCACAAACGCCTTGGCCCGGCCGGGGTCCGCCGAGTCCGCTGCCCGCGCGAGCACCGATTCCGCCGAGAGCCTCGATCCCTTGAAGTGCTGCAGGAAGGTCGCCACCAGCCGCGTGAACGGCGCGACCCTGCCTTGCTCGTTCAACGCAGCGAACACCTCGTCGGGCGCGATGGGGTTGAACGCGACCCCGTTTTCGCGGAGCCTCCGGGCGAGGTTGGCCATCAACTTCCCGTCCCGCTGCTCGTGGCTGAAGGTCTGGACCAGCGTCGAGCCATGCTCGGCATGAAGATCCAGTTTCCATTGCCTCTCGGCCGTGTACGACTCCCGGTCGATGAACGGCGGCGTGTCCCCGGACTTCGTGAGCGCAAAGTGCTCGATGTAGATGTCCCGCCCGGGCAAATAGAAATCGGGCCGATACGGCCCCTTCGTCACGGTTGCGGTGTCGTGCTCGTAGACGCGTTCGTACTCGTAGGGGATACCATTCGTGTAGAGGAAGTTGGCGATCCGGCACTCCTCGAAGCTCTTGACCAGGTCACCTTTGAGCGAACGGATTTCGTGGCTGCGGACGTAGTCCAAATACTCGCCCCAGGTACTGAACTCGTGCGGACTGCGGTAAGGGGCGAACCCGTACACGAGCCAGCGAGCAAGTTTGGGACCGTAGCGTCGATCCCGCTGCAACTCCGCAGCGACCCCATCCAGCAAGCCGTGAAGGGCTGCCCGGTCACCCGCCGATTTGGCAAGCGCTGGCCGACGACCTTCCGCCTGCCCGATGATCGACAGCCCCAGTTCGTGAAATGTCCGCACGTCCATGCCCCGCGCCGCCGTCCCCAGGCGCTCCTCCACGCGCTCGACCAGTTCGTCCCGTGCATTGCGCCCGAATGCCAACAGCAGTACTTCCTCGGCCAAGCAGGCTCCCCTCTCCAGGAGCCATCCTGCCTTTGCCACCATCACCGATGTCTTGCCGCTGCCAGCCGCGGCGACAGCTAGATTCCGGTCGTCGTCGACCACGACCGCCCGGCGCTGTTCATCCGTGAGCGGTCGCGACTCAACGTCGTCGAGGAATGTGCGCGAGCGCTCGAGTTCGTCGGACACGAACGCGTCGTTCGCCATCGACCGAGCCGCGTCCGGATTCGCCAAGAAACCCCGAATGGCCTCGAGCGCCGCAAGTTGCGGACTCGTCGGCATGCCCTCCGGCCAACGGCCCGGGAAACGCACTACGGCGTAGGTCGCTCGGTCCCGCATCGCCTCGAAGGCGCGTCGCCGAACGTAGTGCTGGGGCCGCGACAGCGACGGCAACGGCGCGGCCGCAGCCACGAGGGTGTCTCCGTGGGCCAAGAGGGCTGCCCTCCACCACCTCGTCCGCGCGTCCCCGACGGCCGCCGCGAATGCGCTCGCATCGCCCGGAGACAGTCCGGACACCGCGGAGTCTCCCGACGCAGTACGAACCCGCACGACGGCCCAGCGCCACTGCGCCCGCTGCTCGACCGCGTCGATATCCCCGATGGCGATCTCCCGCGACCCAACGGACAGCGTCAGCCGCAGCGCGTCGCCGTCGAGCGTCGACGCCTTCGCATCCGCCGGGCGCGCCAAGGCGAACAGCAACGCGGCGACACCTTTGCGCCCGACCGAGATTACTCGCCCCGACGCGGACTCCTGCCCGTGCCCTGTCGACATGCGTTCCCCGTGAACCGCAGAGCATTGCAGGCTTGCACGCGATGCCCGCCAGGGTCAATGTCACGCACCGGCGGTCTCAGCATCTTGCCGCGGCCCTACCTCTCGGTTTCGACATGCTCGGCGTTCGCCCGATGTTCGCAGGGCCGCACCGCCCCATGACGGCCTTCACCAATGCGGCAGCCAGTACCCTTCGTTAGCGGTTACCACTAGGAAGCAAGCAGGGCGCGCTTGACGGCGGCGGGTTCCTTGCGGATGACCTGAAGTAACGCCGCAGCGGGGCCGCTGACGCGCCGCGTGCCCTGCTCCCACTTGCGGTAGCCGGAGGGGCTCATGCCCAACAAGGGCGCCATCTCGGCTTGGGTGAGGTGGAGGGCCTCGCGAACCTCGCGCGGCGAGACCGCGGTGTGAACGATGGCAGGGCCCTCGCCCTTGGCGTGGGCAAGCGCCTCGTGGAGGGACCGGACGAGGTCGTCGCCGGAAGTGGTCATGGTTCGCTTCTCCTTGTCTCAGTTCTGATCGCTGCGGCGAGCCGTGCAACCATTCGGCGCTCGGCCGGCGTGAGATCGGTCCTAGCCGACTCGGCGTAGACCAGCAGCGCGTAGACGGGCGTACGTCGTCGAGGTAGTAGTAGACGACGCGGCCGCCCCACGCTTGCCAGTCCCGGCAGCGGCGAAGCGGAGCTTGCGCACGCCGCCGGTCCCGGGGATGACGTCGTCGGCAAGCGGGTCGGTGGCGAGGAGGTCGATCAACTCCCGTTTCTCGTCGTCCGTGAAGAGCTTGCTGGCTTGGCGGGTGATTGTCGGCGTCTCCGCTACGGTGTGCATCCCGATCTTGTAACCCATTGGGGTACTGCCGGCAAGGTCTGTCCGGTGGGACGCCAAGGGAACACCGTGAGGATTCACCGAGTACGCGGTGAATCGACGCCAATACCGTGTGCGACGTGTGGTGTTACCGGGAAACGTCCACACCAGCGCCGGGAGCGCGAATCAGGCAGGCGGCTTCGCTTCGCAGGCCGGCATGGGCGTTGCGCTCCTCTTGGCATCTTCAAGATCGGCCTCATCAACAAACAGCGGTCTCCACCTCGCGGGCGTTTCTCGGCCCACGCCACGGTTGAACTGCTCAACAAAGTGCTTTGGGTATGCATCCTCCGGCACGAGTCTTGGGGGATCCTGATATCCCTTGTGCGGCATAGGAAGACGCTCGTCGGGCCACCGAACGTCGGCCCTCTTCACGACCCACACGGCCCAGAAGACGGTACTTGGGTACACCAAGAAAACATGGTCGGGCTCAACGGCACAGCCTTGCAGCAACCCAGGCAGCTGTTCAGCAATGTACCGGTCATAATGAAACGGCAGATCGATGGCCTCCAAGATCAAAACTGTCAGGGTGTCGGGCGAAAGCTCCTTGCAGCGCGCCAGTTTTGGGCACTTCTTCTCGAATGCCCCTCGCAGAACCTTGATGAACGGGAACTCCGGGTCGTCCGGCGAACCGACAAAGAGAGCGAGCGATCCGGCCTCTCTCGGCGGGAGAACCCCATCGCTTGAGCGTGCCATCGTGAATTCGCAGTCCCAACCGTCAGGTCGACCACTGGTAGTCGAGTTCATACACATGGGGCGACCATCTCCGCCGCCCCGGCGCGCGGGCCTGCAGAGCGTCCACGGTGGCGCTGATCCAAGCCTGAAGCCCCGTCCGGCGGCGTTCTCCCTGCCCGCCGCGCCCGGGGCGTGGAACACCCAACGGCAAGTAGATCTCGTAGAAAGCGTCTCCCGGCAATGGCCCCGGGAACCACTCCGACAGACAAGCACTGATGTCCTGGTGCGCCCTCGCCGCCTCGATACGGTCGTCAAAGGGCAAGATCTTTGTATGTTCGAGGGCGTATTGCTGATCGCCCACCGTAACCCGCAGATCGACAGGTGGCCCTTCGCCCTTCAATTCCGGATCGCAGACAGCCGTTCTCTCAGTTCCAGCGGCTCGCTCTATCTGCCTGATAACGGCGTCGCAGCATTTGCCCTCTCTGTTAGGAATCACCATGGTCTTGTTGGTCTACGCCCAGCTGAATTGCGACCATCCCTTGTCCGTCAAGACCTCCGTCGCCAACTCGATCTGCCGAGGCGAAAAGCGGCTCTTGCGCTCATTCCATTCGTGCGTCCGCGCTACAACCTCGTCCAGCGATGCCGGGCCGTCGTGTTCGAGTACCCAATGGACGGTGGATAGAAGCTCCAGGCCAAAGGCCGATTCGAATCCGCTGACTAGGTCTGCCACCCTATCGAGTCTCTCTTGCGTTCTGGGCGAGCGACGGAGAACGGCGGCAGCCTTGTCAACGGCACCGGGGAGGATTTCCAGTTGCTTGTTCGGCGCATCGCCGCCGTCGGCGTAGCCCGATATGAAATGCCCCTCAATGACGTTAAGGACATGGCGCAGGTTCTCCGCATACGGTCCGTACGGTGCCTTTGCGAAACGTAACCGCAGCGGCTGCCCTGCCGCCTGCATGAAGTACAACAGCTTGTGGACTTCCAGGAGCGTGGCGAAGGGATCGAGCAGGCCGTTCTGGTA
This sequence comes from Gammaproteobacteria bacterium, assembly GCA_026706425.1. GTDB lineage: Bacteria > Pseudomonadota > Gammaproteobacteria > Pseudomonadales > Azotimanducaceae > VXYL01. The sequence continues at coordinate 3,896 of JAPOYW010000390.1, read as the reverse complement.
ACGGTTCATCAACTCGACCAGCGCCGCACGCCCTGAAGTCATCTTGGGGGCTTCGCGACTGTGCACCATGTTCGCCGCTTCGGGCCCCCCTTGGGGCTCGAACACGACCGCATCCAAATCGTTCACTCCACCCAGCGCTTCCTCAATGCGCGGACGGACCTCAAGCCAATCCAAGCCGCCGAGGCCGCAGCCCAGCGGCGGAACCGCAATCGAACGGATGCTTCGCTTACGAATCAGCTCGGTGAGAGCTTTGAGACCTGCCTGGATGTCCTCTACCCGGCTCTTGGCTCGCCAATGCCGCTTCGTGGGGAAGTTGACGATGTAGCGGGGATTGGTGAGCTGCCCGGTCTCGAAGACTAACAACCTGCCAATACACACCTCCCCGCGCTCGCAGGCGTTCGCATACTCACGGAAGTTCTCGGGGAAGGCCTTCTTGAACTGGAGTGCGATACCGCGCCCCATGACCCCGACGCAGTTCACGGTGTTGACCAAGGCCTCGGCATCCTCGGCAAGGATGTCGCCAGTCCTGTAGCGAATCATCGATCCTCTCTTGGCGGGGTCAATAGTACCAACTCCGTTCAAGCTCTACCGGGGGCTGATGATCAGCACCGTGCATGGCGTCGTGGACCTGCTGCCCAACGCGGTCGGAATGTACGCCGATCCGCTCGACAAGCATCCATGGAAACGAACGCTCAAGCAGGAACTCTGCCTGCTTCCCTTCGCTGCAATCGCGCCATTGTTTCGCTCTGACCGCGTTCCAATCGATCTCTGTCAACTTTGCCACGTCGCAGTAGTCCTGGAAGTAGTACGAGCCCGCGTTGGAAAGCGTGAAGGCCCATCGGCGGTCGTTCTCGCCCGCCCAAACCACTGCATCATTCAAGTCGGCTTGGAGATGCACGATTGGCCCTTGACCACCGCGGTAGTCAAGCGACGGGTGATTGGCCATCGAGATCACATAGAGCATCACTGAACGCGGACAGAAATAGAACGGCACGCAATCGCCAACGCGGAGTCCGGCCCGACTGCTGAGTGCGTTCGTTAGTCGACGGCGCTTGATGTCTGACATGCCGATCGTCGTTCCCGGTCGGCTATGCCGCAGGATCTCGGCATCGGACCAAAGACAGTTGTCCGAGACAATGGACGCCAGCCGATCCACATGGACGATGTGGTAGATCTTGGGCTTGGCGGGCGGTTTCACGACCAATCTCTATTGGGTCTATAGCTGCGTCTTCAACCCTCATTTCTGGGCCGAGTCGTGGATGCGGCCGACCCCGAGGGGATCATCCTCGTAGGTTCCGGTGCCCGTAGCGCAATGGGTGCGAACAACGATGTCGGTCTTCTGGTGGTCAAGGAGGGTGTCCACCGTCGGGAATCGATCGCCACGCGATGAGAGACGGTTGGTCTATGAAGCCGGCTGAACCCTCGGCGGGTGTTCAGCCATCCTTACGTTGCTCCCTCCGGTAGGCGTTGTAGGCCATCGTGACCGCTTGTTTCGAGCGTTCTTCGTCCATCATCCAACCGGCTTTTTTGTTCTCGTTTCGGAGGCCGGTCATCGCTAGCTTGTTGCTTTTCCGTCCGTTGCACGGTCGGCAGAGGAGTATTCGGTTGGAAAGGTCATTTGTGCTGTGCGGTTCGGACCTCGGCGTGATGTGGTCCAGTTCCATGAACTCGGGTTCAAGCTTCCTGCCGCATCCGGCGCAGATGACTAGACTCTTGTCGTCGGCGTCGGCTTGCGCTTCCTTGAGTATGGCGACCATCTGCTTGTGGGACAGCTTCTGCCATGCGGCCAGCTCCCTTCGGTTGATCGTTTCCAGGGCTATGGTTGCCGTCTCGCCGGAGTCCGTTCTTTCCGGCGGCTCCTTGAAGTAGTGGATTTTGCCGTATAGGGGGAGCGCTTCACCGAGGCTTCCATCCGGCCCTTCCAGACCCTCGCTCTGCAATCGCCGGATCACCGTTTGGTGCGCCTCGTCCCAGATGTCGATTCCCACCCATTGCCGCTTCAAGCGTTCGGCGGCCACGAGCGTAGTCGCACAGCCGCAGAACGGATCAAGAACCATGTCACCTTCGTTGCTCGACGCCTTGATGATGCGCTCGTAGAGTTCGAGCGGTTTCTGGGTCGGATAGCCAATCCTCTCCTTCGCTTGAGAATTGATCGGCGGTATGTCAGTCCAGACATCTCCCAAGGGTCTGCCCTTCTGTTCGTCCAAGTAACGCTTCAACTGCGGGACGCCACCCGGCTTTCGCTGAACCACCAGACCCGCTTCGTAAGCAGCCTGCATCCTCTCCCGAGTCCACCGCCAAACTCGAGTGACTCCGAGAAACTCATATGTCAAGTTGGGGCGGTCTCTGTTGGGGTTGATGAGGTTGTCTAGCCGGTAGATGCGCCCGTTCGGGTCACGATGTCGATACTTCACCGCCGTTCGCTCATCGAGGTTGTCCGGATCGTACGGCACAAAGATTGCGTCTGCGTTCCACTTGGGTCGTTCACCAGCCTGATAGAACAAGATCACGTCGTGGTTGGATGGCAGTCTCCTCGACATGAGCGCCTTCGCCGGAGTCCTCTTCCAGACGATTTCGTTTCTGAACGCATCCTGTCCAAAGACTGCGTCCATGATGGCTTTCAGGTAGTGGCTGGCAGTCGGGTCGCAATGCAGGTAGATGCTTCCGGCGGGTTTCAACACCCGCCGCATAGCCAGAAGGCGAACGGCCATGAAGCACATGAAGGCGCCCATGCCGTCGCTGTGCGCGTAGCGGGCGCTCTCAATGGCTTCCATCAGCCTCGGATAGTCGTCCTTGATTTGATCCGTCCACTCCTCATGTACATCGCGCTCCCAAGACCAGCGGTCTTGGAACTTGGCACCGGAAGCGAGGCTGTCGGGCGTGGCGTGGAAGTCCCGGCCCTTGTTGAACGGCGGGTCCGTCGCGATCAGATCCACCGACGCACTGTTCATCGCCCGAAGGAAGTCGAGATTGTCCCCGTGGAACAGGGTCCGGTTCTGCCAGTTCGATCGGCTCATGACGTTGGGCCGTACTCAGGTGTTCGAACGGATGGTGAAGCATAAGTCACATCTCGGGGACATGTGGAGCCACATGTTCGCGATGTGGTTCCCGGTCTAGGTCTCAGTGGCAACGTTAGGGCGAGGCCGCCACGGGCAGTAGCCTCAGCGATAGAGCGCATGCCGAAGACGTCGATCGGCGGTGCTGTTGTATCGGCGAGTTTAGACAGGCGGGACGTTGAGCCGAGTGGGATTCGCAGGTCTTCGTGGTAATCGATACGATGCGCAGGTGTCCTGTTCGATCTCGCCACGTTGAGGAACCACCCCGAGCATGCCAACTGCGACCGTACACTGCGAGACGGCCCCCAAGCTGAACTTCGCCTGCCACCAGAGCTCATTCCCTTACCTGCGCGAGTTGCGCATCCAGAATGACTCCTCGACTGAATCGCTAGAGGACGTGGTGGTCACGCTCTCGTCGAACCCAGCGTTCCTTAAGAGTAAGTCTTGGCGTCTTGAACGCATTGTCCCCAACGGAGTTCGGTCGATCCCAGATCGAGAGATCGAGTTGGACGGACAGTCCCTGTTGGATCTCGCGGACTCCGTGACCGGGACTGCCAGGATCACTGTGGAACACCGGGGATCGGTTGTCGGCGACGAGACGAAGGCGGTCGAGTTGCTTGCCTACAACGAGTGGGGTGGTGCGGGCTACATGCCCGAACTGCTCGCCGCGTTCTCGAGGCCGAACGACCCGGCGGTTGATCGGATCCTGCACGACGCGAGTGTCGCCTTGCGGAGGGCCGGGAAGCCCGATGGGATCGACGGATACAGATCGGGCAGTCGCCAGCGCGTGTGGGAGATTGCATCGGCCATCTACACGGCGATCTGCAATCTCGGCATCCG
>JAPOYW010000369.1 GCA_026706425.1 Gammaproteobacteria bacterium | reverse complement strand
CACTCCAGTGCGCATTCCGGGTGGCTGAACGGCGCACCCTCCAAGCAGACCGAGGGCTCCGACATCCGCGCCGGCAAGACCATCGACCAGTACGCGGCCGACCATCTCGGCCGGGACACGATCCTGCGTTCCCTGGAACTCACCACCGAAGACAGCATCGTCGCCGGGCTGTGCGAACTCGGCTATAGCTGCGTGTACCGGAACTCGACGTCGTGGCTCACTCCGACGACCCCCCTGCCCCACGAGAACAACCCGCGGGCGGTCTTCGAGCGTCTGTTCGGCACCGAGGCCACGCCCGAGGCCCGAGCCCGCGAACTCGCCAACGACCGCAGCATCCTGGACTCCGTCGCCGAGGAGATGTCGCGGCTCGAACGTCGGCTCGGTGTGGGGGACCGGCGGACCGTGAGCGACTACATGGGCGCCATCCGCGACGTCGAGTCGAGGATCCGAAAGATCGAAAAGAACCAGCAGGACGCGGTCGGGTCGGGCTACGAGCGGCCAACGGGTGTCCCCGACGACTTCAGGGACCACATCGGGATCCTGTTCGATCTGCTCGTACTCGCCTACCGGGGCGACATCACCCGGGTAAGCTGCACCCAGATCGGACGCGAGAACGGCAACCGCAGCTATCCCTGGGTCGGCGTCAACGGCGGCCACCACAGCATCACCCATCACGGCAACGATCCCGTGAAGATCGCCCAGCAGGTGATGATCGACACCTACCACATGACCCTCTTCAAGGACTTCGTCGAGACGTTGCGCGATACCCCCGACGGCGAGGGATCCCTCCTCGACCATTCGCTGTTGATGTACGGCTGCGGCCTGGGGGACGGCAATACCCACAGTTTCAGCAACCTGCCCGTGGTGATCGCGGGCCGCGCCGCCGGCAATCACAAAGGCGGTCGGCACCTTGTCTACCCGATGGATACGCCGCTCATGAACGCCGGCGTCACGCTGCTCGACAAGGTCGGCGTCCACGTGGACAAGATCGGCGACAGCACCGGACGCCTGGCCCACCTATAGAGACCCTTGGGATGGCGCTTTCGGCAGGGACCGCGGCGGCGCTCTTCGCGGGAACACTGCTCGCCGTTTCCGCCAGCGGTTCCGCGGCACCCTTGGTCGACGCAGCCAAGGCCGGAGATCTGGCGCGGGTCCAATCGCTCATCGAGTCCGACCCAGCCGCCGTCGACCAAGCCGGTTCCGATGGTTCTACCGCGTTGCACTGGGCGGTCAACCAAGACCACCCGGCCATGGTCGAGGTGTTGCTCGACGCGGGTGCCGACGCCCAAGTGCGGAACCGCTACGGCTTCCCGGCGATCGCCCTTGCGGCGATGAACGGAAATGCCGACGTGCTGACGCTGCTAATACACTCGGGGGCGGACCCCCGGGCGACGGTGCCAGGCGGCGAGTCCGCTGTCATGACCGCAGCCCGAACCGGCGATCCGGATGCGATCCGCGTACTGCTTGCCGCCGGTGCCGATCCCAACCTACCCAACGAGGCCGGGCAAACCGCGCTGATGTGGGCCGCTGCGGCGAACAACCCCGACGCGGTCACGGCTCTCGTCGACGGCGGCGCTGACCTCGCGGCCAAGACGCCCAAAGGCCTCGGCGCACTTTTGTTTGCCGCGCGTGCCGGCCATCGGGCCGCCACCGAGGCACTACTCGACGCAGGCGCGGACATCGGTTCCACCATGGCCACGGGCGAGAGCGTCCTCGAAGCAGCCCTCGCCAACACACATTGGGATATCGCCGACCTCCTGCTCGACCGGGGCGCGGATCCCAACCAAGCGGACGCCGGCTATACCGCCCTGCACCGGGTCACGGTGCAACGCCAGATCATCCGCGGCGTGGTGCCTAGCGAAGAGGCCGCGATACCCATCGGATCCCTCGACATCATCATGGACCTGATCCGGAAGATGATCGCCAACGGCATGGATGTGGATGCCCGCATGGCGAAGGATCGGCTCAAGGAACAACGCTTCGTGAACATGCGCGACGTGCTGTTCCGGGTCGGGGCCACGGCGTTCCTGCTGGCGGCGAAGGAAGCGGACCTCGAACTCATGGAGCTGCTGCTCGAGGCGGGTGCCGACCCGACGATCCCGACCTTCGACGGCACGACGCCGGCGATGGTGGCCGCCGGACTCTACAGCGACACCGGCAACTACGGCCGTTTCGTCCAGCGCGGCTGGGCCGGTCATGTCCTCGAGGCGACCGAGATATGCCTCGACCTCGGCAACGATGTCAACGCGATCAACGATGTGGGTGATACCGCCCTGCACGGCGCGGCCTACCGCGGCGCATTGGATGTCGCGCAACTACTGGTCAGACGCGGTGCCAGATTGGACGCCGTCGATACGCGTGGACTGACGCCCCTCTCCGTGGCGACGGGCGTCTACTACAAGATGGGCATCTCCCGGAAACCACAGATCGCGAAGTTCCTAGGCTCGCTGATGGAGGTGCGCGGCTTGCCGACCGAGATCCTGCCGCCCGACATGGATACGCGCTGCCTGTATTGCTACCTGACGCAGTACGCGCAGTTCGAGGCCGCCAAGAAGCATGCACAGGAGCTTGAAGAGCGGTTCGCCAAGGAGCAGGAGAGCCAAGAGCTCGCCGCGAATCGTTGAGGCATTCAATGGCCGCGTGCGCTAGGGCGCGCGGGCGAGCAGGTGCCGGGAAGGCGTACAGTAGGGGACGGGCGGGTTTGTCCCGTCTTGAACCGGCCGATGTCCCGGGCGCGGGCGACCGAGTGCTCTGGCGAGCACGTTAGGGTCCGCCCTACGGCTCGTGGACCGACTCAGGGCGCGGGCGCGCTTTCTCTTCTTCGTCGCCTCCCGCCTCAAGCTGGACCGGCGGATCGCTCGGTACTGCATGGAGCATCGCTTCGTCAGGCGCGGAAAGGGCCATCTCGTACGCCCCCGCCGGATAGTTGCACATGTGGGGTCCGGGCGCATCCAATCCCGGCTGCGAAACGTTGCCGCCGCAGTCATCGAAAGGTCCGGGCCGCTTGTAGCGCGCCAGTTCTTCCGGCGAGATGCCCGCCAACGCCGCGACATCCGGATCGATCCACGCTTTGTTGTCAATGGGTTGAGTCGAATAGCTCAGTTCCAGGGTCAGATTCTCCGGGCCGGCAAAGTACACGGAGCAGCACATGCCGTGGTCGATCGGTCCCAGAACCGGCACTCCCTTGGAGCGAAGCCTGTCGCGCATGGCCAGCAACTCGTCGTGGTTCTTCACCTTCAGCGCCACGTGCTGCATCGCGCCCCCCGCGCAGTTGCCGCCGGGGTTGCCGGCGTACGACTCGCCCGGCTTGCGCGGAATGTCGGCGATGTCGGGATTGCATACGAACGCGATCGAACTCTCGTCGTTCAGGCGCAGAAACCCATGCCAGGTATTCTCTACGCCGTGCATCCAATAGAGTGCCTGCAACTCCATGCCGAGGCGATCCGTAAAGAACTCGATCTGGTCCTTGATGTTGGCGGTACAGATCGCCAGGTGATGCAGTCCCTCAACCTTGTTCACTCAGCAGCCCTCGGCAGACCTTCGCTGGCCAATCACGCCGCCGTCCGATAGATCCCCTATCCGGCGCAAATCCCTAGTCCCGGTCGACATCCGAGTTCTGCCCCCGGTCGCGCAACAGGTGGTCCATCAGCACCAGCGCCACCACGGCTTCCGCAATCGGAGTAGCGCGGACGCCCACGCACGGGTCGTGGCGCCCGGTGGTCACGACATCCACTTCCCCACCGTGGACATCGATGCTTCGACCGGGCTTGGTTATGCTCGATGTGGGTTTCAGGGCGATGCTGGCAACGATGTCCTGACCGGACGATATCCCGCCGAGTACGCCGCCCGCGTCGTTGGACAGGAACCCGCCGGCATCGCGTTCGTCGCGATGTTCGCTGCCACGCTGGCGGATCGAATCGAACCCCGACCCGAACTCCACGCCCTTGACCGCGTTGATGCCTACCAATCCCTTGGCGAGGTCCGCGTCGAGCTTGCCGAATACCGGCTCCCCCAGGCCCACCGGCACGCCGCTGGCGACCACCGTGACCTTGGCGCCGACCGAGTCGCCATCCCGGCGGAGATCGTCGACAAGCGCCGCGATGTCGTCCACCGCATCGGGGTCCGGGCAGAAGAACGGGTTCTCGTCGACGGCATCGAGGTCGACTACGTCGATGACCAGTTCGCCGATCTGCGCGAGGTAGCCGCGGATGGTCGTCCCGGCGTGCCGCGCCAGGTATTTTCGGGCGATGGCCCCGGCGGCGACCCACATCGCCGTTTCCCGGGCCGAGGCGCGTCCACCGCCGCGGTAGTCGCGCTGGCCGAATTTCGCCTGGTAGGTGTAGTCCGCGTGGGCCGGCCGGAACTGATCCTTGATCTTGCTGTAGTCACGGGACCGCTTGTCGACGTTCTCGATGGCCAGACCGATGGGCGTGCCCGTCGTGACACCCTCGAAGATCCCCGAGAGAATCCGGACCTCGTCCGGCTCCCGGCGCTGGCTGGTGTACTTCGAATGCCCGGGGCGGCGCCGGTCCAGATCGCGCTGCAGATCGTCCTCCGAGAGCGGCAGACCCGGCGGGCAGCCGTCCACGACCGCGCCCAAGGCGACGCCGTGGCTCTCGCCGAACGTGGTGAGCGCGAAGGCCTGTCCGAACGTATTGCCCGCCATTGCGCTAGCTTAACCCACTCGTCCTACGCCCACTCTGTCCCCGACCGACACGAAGACGCCGAATCCTCCGCCTGGCTGGGGTTCTGCGCGTTCCAAGTCGAGCCAGACGGCCTGGAGTTGGGGGAACGCGGCGTCGAACTCGCGGCTTAGCCCACCCGCCTCCCCGATCAGGATTCCGCCCGGGTTCATGTGACTGCCCACGTCGTCCACGATTCGCCGCCACACGGCAAGCCCGTCCGCACCGCCGTCGAGGCCATGTCGGGGTTCGTGACGGAATTCGGGCGCCGCGTTGTCGAGTTCCGACGAGAGCGCATAGGGCGGATTGCAGAGGACCAGGTCGTATCGCCGCCCGCCGAGGTTCTCGAAGAGGTCCGACGCGACTACCTCGATGCGAGACGAAATCGCCCCGGCGGTGTTGCGGACGTTCTCCCGCGCGGCACGCACGGCCCTGTCGTCGTCGTCCACCAAGTCGACCCGGGCATCCGGGAAAACGTACGCGGAGGCAACCCCGATGCAGCCCGACCCGCAACAGAGGTCGAGAATTCGGTCGGGCTCGCGGTCAAGCCAGGGGCGAACCCGCTTCGCGAGCACCTCCGCAATCGGAGAGCGCGGAATCATGACCCCGGGCGGAGTCCGCAGTCGCAGATCGCCGAACCAGGCCTCGCCCGTCAGATACGGCACGGGTACCCGATCCTCTATCCTGCGTCGCAACAGCACTTCCAGTTCGGCGACCACCCGCGGCGTCAGGCGGCTGCCGCGAAGAACGCCGGTCACCAATCGCCACGCTTCGTCCCGGGCGTTGTCGGTACCGTGGCCGAATACGACGCCTGCCGCCCCAAGTCGGTCGGCAAACGCGTCGATCAGGGCTTCAACGTCGCGGTCAGGGCGTTGGCTTGGCACCCGGAATCACCAGTTCCAGGCGATCGGGCGATCTCCCTTCCCGGGGCAGGAATGCGCCGGCCCCGAAGGCACCCGCCTCGACACCTGCCGCCCGGAGTCGTTCCGAACCGCGTTCGGCGCACGCCTCGGTGCGTCGGCGCGACTGCTCGGGATCGTCGAGGCTTCCCAAATGACAGACCACCACGATTCGGCCTGCAAACGGCGTCAATGCCGGGGCGAGATCGTCAAGCGCTCGGACGGCGTCCTCGTCGAGTTCGCCCGAACGGTTCGGAGCAGCAGCATCCACCACTGCAAAGCCCTGTGAATTCAGTGCTTTGACAATGTCTTCTGCCGAACCACTGGAACTGTGGGCGGCGACGATGGCAAAGTCCACGTGGGCGTTGACGCGGCGATTCGGGCGTTGCACCACGTAGATCGAGACCAGGGCGGCGCTGCCGGCATCCGCCATGCCTAGGTTCGAGCCGTCGACGGTCGTGGCGAGATAGAACTGCGCCGGATCGGGTGCGGCGAGTTCCTTGACACGGAAGACTTGATTGGCCCAGAGGGTGCTGCGCCCGCACTCCTGCCCTCTACACATAAAGTCCACGCGCCCGCCCAAGTCGTCGACCACGGCTTCGTAGTGTTCGACAACGTCGTCGAGTCGGGTGCCACTGGGCGTTCGATAGGTTACTCGCGCAAGCATGGCGGCCGTTCGAATGCTGCGGTCGATGCGGACCTCGCGACGGATCCTCGCCACCTGGCCGGTGATGAACTCGTAGCTGCGAACACTGGTCTCGGGCGAGTACTCGACGATCCACGCGCCCGGGTACCGCGTCACACCGGCCGGATCCGTCGCGCCCGGGACATCCGACTGCGCAAACGTGTTCGCCGCAGTCAGCAATGCGGCAACCGCGAGGGTCGAAGACGGCCGTTTCCCTTGCCAAACCGTCATTCCTGGTGGCTCCAGGCAGTGGGGGCTACGAATTCGACGTCCACTCGTTGCTCGCTCGTCATGAGGCCGGAGATGATACTCCCCAAGTTCGCCCCGTCGAACAGCAGGCGGTGCAGTGCATCCGCGAGCGGCATGTACACGCCGAGTTCCGCACTCTTGGCGTGGACGACGCGCACGGTGTTGACGCCCTCCGCGAGTTTGCCGAGTTCCTCCATGGCGGCGTCCAACGAGGTGCCGCGGGCCAACTTGAGCCCGAGTTGGAAGTTGCGCGAATAGGGCGACGTGCACGTAGCGAACAGGTCGCCGACCCCCGACAGCCCCAGGAACGTGAACGGGTTGGCCCCCAGCGAGACGGCGAAGCGCCCCATCTCCGCCAGGCTGCGGGTAACCAGCATAGCCAGGGCGTTCTGCCCGACCTGCAGTTCGGTCGCCATCCCGCAGACGATCGCGTAGAGGTTCTTCAACGCACCGCCGAGTTCGACACCGTAGACGTCGTTGCTGGAATAGACGCGGAACGTCGGACTGGTGAGGATCCGCTGCACGGTTGTACGAAGTTCCTCGTGACGGCTTGCCACCACGGTTCCCGTGTAGCGGCCGTCCGCCATCTCCTCCGCGAGGTTCGGACCGCTGATCACGCCGATCTTCGTTCGCGGCAGGCCCTCCTCCAGGATCTGGCTCATGAGCCGAAACCCGGCCTCGATGCCCTTGGTCGCGCTGATTACGCAGGCGTCCTCCCGGACGAGCCCGCCGAGTTCGGTCGTCACCTCCCGGAACGAAGCGCTCGGCACGGTGACGAACACCACATCGCTCGTGCCGAGGGCCTCCGACAAGTCCGAGGTCGGGTGAACGCGCTCTGCAAGGGCGTGGCCCGGCAGGTAGCGCCGGTTCTCACCGTGGGTGAGCATGTCGGCGAGTTGCGCTTCATCCCGCAGGCACAAGTGCACGTCGACGCCGTTCGAGGCAACGATATTGGCGACCGCGGTACCGAAATTGCCCGCGCCTACGATAGCGGCCTGCATCCTGTCCCCCTGCCTCAACGGACGTTGAGCAACCGTTCGCGCGAACTTAAGCGGCGCGGGCACCGATGTCCACCACCGGCGGGACCGCCACGCGGCGACCCCGGAGCGTCGCGGTTTATCTACCGCAGGAGGTCGACGAGCAGCTTGTTGACCCGTTGAACGTAGGCGCCCGGCTCCGCCACGGAGTTGCCTTCGGCCAGCGAAGCTTGGTCGAAGAGGATCGAAACGAGATCACCGAATCGATCTTCGTCCGGTTCGTCCTTGAGACGTTCGACGAGCGGGTGGGTCAGGTTGATCTCGAAATGCGGTTTGCTGTCCGGGGCAGCCTGCCCGGTGGCTTCCATGATTCGCCGCATTTGCAGGCCCAGATCGTCTTTCCCCAGCACCAGGCAGGCGGGCGAATCGGTGAGCCGCCTGGACTTGCGAACGCTCTCGACCCGGTCGCCCAGTACATCGCCGATGCGTTTCAGCAACGGTTCGTCGTCCGATTCGTCCTCGTCGACCTTGGACCCGGTCGAATCGACGTCGTCGAGGTCCAGTTCACCGCGGGCCACATCCTGGAACTTCACACCGTCGAACTCGTCGGCGAAGGACATCCACCACTCGTCGATCCGGTCGGTCAGAAGAAGGACCTCGATGCCCCGGGCGCGAAACGCTTCGAGATGCGGGCTCGAACGCGCCGCGGCGTCGGAATCCGCGATGAGGTAGTAGATCTTGTCCTGTCCCCTTGTCGCCTCGCCCGCCTCGTCGCTCGCTTCCTCGGATGCCTCGTCCTCGTCTGCGCTGTCGCCGGTTTCGGTCTTGCCACTCATTCGGGCGATGTAGTCCTTCAACGACGTGCGTTGCGCCGGATCCGCGTCGTGGGTCGAGGCGAAACGCATGAGGCCGAGCAGTTCCTCCTTGTTGGCGAAGTCCTCGCCGACCCCTTCCTTCAGCACCAGGCCGAACTCGTCCCACACCGCCCCGTATTCCTCGGCATCCATCTTGCCGAGCATGTCGAGGACCCGCTTGGCGAGGGCGTTCTTGATCGTCCGCGTGCGGTCATCCTGCTGGAGGAGTTCCCGCGAGACGTTGAGCGGAAGGTCGCTGGAGTCGACCACGCCCCGCACGAAACGCAGATAGAGCGGCAGGAACGCTTCCGCATCGTCCATGATGAACACGCGCTGGACGTAGAGCTTCAGGCCGCGCGGCGCCTCCCGGTTCCAGAGGTCGAACGGGGCGCGTCTGGGAACGTAGAGCAGGCTCGTGTATTCGAGCTTTCCCTCGACCTTGTTGTGGCTCCACACGGCCGGGTCTTCGAAGTCGTGGGAGACGTGCTTGTAGAACTCCTTGTACTCGTCCTCGGAGACATCGTTGCGAGGGCGGGTCCACAGCGCCTTCGCCGAGTTGACCGCTTCCAGTTCGCCTTTCTCGTCGTCGTCGCCGTCCTCCTTGGCCATCATGACGGGTACGCCGACGTGGTCAGAGTACTTGCGTAGCACCGACCGCAGCCGGAAGCCCTCGGCGAACTCCTTGGCATCGTCCTTGAGGGTCAACGTCACCCGCGTTCCGCGCGGCACCTCGGCGCGTTCCTCGACGGTGAATTCCTCTTCCCCTGTCGATGTCCAGCGCGTTCCCGCCTCGTCCC
>JAPOYW010000088.1:4445-9152 GCA_026706425.1 Gammaproteobacteria bacterium | reverse complement strand
GAATCCGGGATCGAGGTCGTCGACCACGATGCCGGATTCTCGTTCGTCTCGCCGTCGGAAGAAGGCCCCCGGCAGAGTCCGACTTCCAGCGGCTCGGGCGATCACGAAGCGTCCGAATACTACTTCGGCGTGCCGGACGGGGTGTGGCACCGCCATGGCGACCCGCGCACCCTGGGTTGGGGAAAGTACCGCCGGACCTTGATGCGCATCGGGGCCGGCGAGGGGAAGGGCCGGGCCACGTTTGCCGCCGATCTGCCTGCGAGTGGGAGCTGGCGCATCTTCTACCATCTGCCGGGGTCCACGGTGAGTGGGCGAAGCCCGCCCCCCATCGACGGGGTAGCCCGCGCGTTCAGGGCTTGGGACAGCTTCGGCACGTACGACTTCGAGCTTGTCGCCGGCGATGTTCGCCAATCCGTGGAGTTCGATGCCCGGACGGCGATTTCCGGTTGGAACGACATCGGCGCTTTCGAACTCCCGGCGGGTCCGGTGAGCCTCGAGGTGTCGGATTCCACCGATGGCAACGTCGTGGTGGCGGATGCAGTGCGCTGGCAGATGGCGGGTGACGCCCCGTGACTCCGTCGCTGCCACAGCGGTGGCATTCCTGTGCGCAACTCAATCATTGCCGAGCATGGTCGCGGGTGTTCGGGACACGTTCTTGTGTACCGCTCCTAGCTCTGACAGCAACTCCTTTGGCCAAGTCGTTGATGGTCAGAAGCCCGCCACGCACGCAAACAGCGGAAATGCGTAGGGAGGGGATTGCTAACAAAGGCCACGGCTGTCGTTAAGCCGCGTTAGCCGGACTCTACCACCACCGTTCTGGACGCCGCAAGCGCTTTTTTCGACTTTTTCGCGGCACCGCCGCGTTCGCGGCGACCGCCGCGCAGCCGCGCCACGGCACCCCGGGACGCCTCCTGGTTGCGTATGTAGAGCGCCGGCATGGACGGATCCTTCCAGCGTCCCTCCTTCTGCAGCTCGGCGAGCGACGTGCCCCTCTCGGCCAGCTCCTGCGCCGAGCCGATCCGCAGCGAGTGGCCGGACACCCGGCCCTCGATCCCAGCCTCCTTCGCGCGGCGCTTGATCGCGGCGCGGACCGAGTCCGGCCCGAGACCCCGTTTCGAAACGTGGCCCCACCGGTCCACCGCCCGGAACAGGGCGCCCGACCCGATGCGGCCCGCACTCATCCAACGCCGCAGGCGGTCGGCCGTGGCCGGGCGCACGTACTGCACCGCGCCGCGGCCGCGCTGATCCGTCTTGCTGCGGCGGATCCTGATCCGCGCCGTGCCGTCCGGGAGGAACGTCACGTCGTCGACATTCAGTCCCGAAACCTCGGCCACCCGCAGCAGCGCGTCCGACGCGCAAGAGATGATCGCGGCGTCGCGTTTGCCCGCCAGGTTGTCGGGCGCTTCGGCGGTTAAGCACATCGCCTCGGCCTCCTTCCACGATATCCCCCGCACCTGGCCCGTGCCGCGCTCCGCGCCCTCCCGGTGGAAACGCTCCAGCCGTTCTTTCGTGGCGGGTCCGACCGGGTCCGTTGAGCGCAGGCCCGCGCGGGCGCACTCCTTCGCGGCGTAGTGCACCGCGGCCACGAGGTGTACGGCGCTGGGCGGCGCGCGGCCCCGGTCGAACAGCACGCCGAGGTAGCGGGCAAGCAGCGCGTCGGTGGCCGGCCGCCCGTCCAGCCACTCGTTCAGGGCGCGGAGCACGCCGGCGTAGACCCTGCGCGTCTTGGCCGCGTAGGCCGTCTCGGGCAGCCGCCGGATAGCGAGGTCGATGTCCAGCGGCGGCGGCGCCCAGCCGCCGTTCTCGATCCGGTCGGCGAGCAGCCGGACAAGACCGACGACGACGCGGTGGGGGCCTAGGGCGAAAAGGAAGGTCGCGGCGTTCAAGGGTGCCGTTTCGAGATGGACGGTGGCGGATGGCATGGGTATTTATCCTTGTCTTGGGTGCGGATAACGCGGCTTAAGCGTAGCTCGAGGCACTGGATGTCCGCAGTGCCCGGATAGGCTGAGCCGAGGAGGATCGGCGACATCGCCGGATTACATTGGATTAGGAGGGGTACCTCATGAACAGCCTAGCAATACATGCGCTCCCGGCGATCCGAATTCTGCCGCGTTTGCCGCAGATGATCGCGGTCGCAGTGGCGGTCGCATATTTGATCCTACCCATTGCGCCCGTCGTACCGATTCCCACGGTCAGCGGAGTCGCGCATGCGGACAGCGTCCGAGACAACCTCAATGAATGTTTGGGGCAGATTTCGAGTGACGTCGCGACAGAGTTCAGGGCTTGGGCGAGTGCGATGGAATCTGGGAGCGGATATAGGTCACCACCCGTTTCCTTTAGGGGAAAATGTGACGCAACGCTGGAAGATGCTTGCTACGTAGGGGTGATCGGCGGAATGGCCGCTATTCCGGGCGGCGGGGGGTGGCTTGCTCGCTTTGCTCTGGGACTTGTCGGCTGGTCGGTATCCGATTGGGCCTGTGACTGGATTAGCAAGTAGCAACGGTCGCGTAGTGTTGGCGCATGCTGCTCGATTTCCGGTCGCTTAGTGGTAGTATCCACTCATCGTCGTAGCGGTTGCGATCAGTTGCGTCGTGAGGAGAAAACCGAGATGAGACATCTGTTCGTTGGACTGGTGGTGGCAGTGGCATTCGCAACCGTGTTTTTTGCGTTCGTGGTGGGGTATTCAATGGTATCTCCAATCGTGGCCCACCACTTCCCGACGGCTACTTGGTTAGTCGATGATCCTAGGATTGACCTTGGAGGCCTCGTGGCGGTCTTGCTCGGGACGCTTGTCGGTGTTGAGTCTGCCCAAGAGTACAAGCGAGAAGGGCGCTTTTCTTGGAAACGTCAGATGCTTGGTTCGGGTTGTCGCCGCTTGAGGTCGTAGTGGCGGCTACCGGCTTGGTCCAGACGAAAACAAGAATGCTGGGCATCACAATTAGCTGATTTTGCAGGGAATCGAACGATGCCGCACACCGACCTGTAGTTGACGGCGTCCACCTCCCTCAGGCACCGCACCAGAGGGTCTTTGCGCTCGCGTCTCCGCTTTCGACTCTTCTGTCCCCTTCGATGACTATGCCTCGGTGATTCTATGCACGGCCCAAGCCGCTACACCACTGCCGGACTGCAGAAGCGTCTGATAGAGGAGATCTCAAGCCACCGAAGCGTCGCGGTGGCTGTCTGCGAAGATGGGGAGAGCAACTTCGCCGGGAGCGCACCCGGGTTTTCTTGGGATACCCCCGTGGTGGTCGGCTGCATCGCGAAGTGCCTCACTGCCGCGCTTTTCGCGCAGTCAATCGACTCCTTGGCTTTTGGAGTCGGGGACTCTATCTCCGACGCCTTGCGGCCGAAATCCACGCGAGCCGCAAGCGCCCTCGCGGGAATCGAGGTGGGACACCTCCTGAACCACACCCACGGGTTCGACGACTCGGATGTCGACTTCGACGCCGTTCCGAGACACGCGGACGGGGCGATACACGTGGACTCGTTGTGTTCGAGGCTCGGAGATGCGCCGAGAATCGGCGAACCCGGCGAGATCTACAGCTACGGCGGCGCGGGGTCCTGGTTGGTCGCCGCGTTCCTTGAGCAGCGCTTCGGTTGTACCTACTTAGACCTGCTGCGCCGCGACCTGTTCGATCCGTTGGGAATTCAGATCGACTCTGATACCGACCCGCACGACGTCTGTCCGGCGTGGGGCGGGCGTTTGGCGTTGTCCGCAGTGGACCTAATCCGCTTCCTAGGACTTCACCTTTCAGAGCGTGGGCGCACCCGGCGGGGATGTCTCGCGGTGCTACGCGCCGGCCAGATCGGCATGCCGGGCTGGGTTCCGTGGCAGCAAGGTGCGACCTGCGGCTGGAACGTCTACGGGAACGACTGGCTGGGACACAATGGCAACCGGCAGGGCACCGGGATCGCGCTTCGGTTCCACCGCAGTGAGCCTTTGGCTATCGCGATCACGTCGCCGAAGGAGGCGGACTGCTTCTTCGCGCTGGCCACGCTGTTCGGCGACGTCTTGGAGGAATACTCCGCCGATTTCGTGCGTTTTCCGCGTCTGCTCGACTCCGACACCTGGGACGCGAAGGACCAGTCGAGGCTGCTGGGCGACTACGAGAACGCGCGCTGGCGGGTCCGCATAGCGGAAAGTTCCCGATCGGGATTTCTTCGCATGCGCGTGTTCGACCGAAGGACTCTTTCGTCAGGTTCGATTCTCGACCGGCACCTGCGGGCGGCGGAGAGCGACGTGTTCCTCGCCGTCCCGCCCGGGATCGACTATCCGTTCGCCCAGTTCGTCGGCGAAGAACCGGCGACGGGGCATGCCAAGTACTTCTGGAACGGTCGGCAGCTCTGGAGATTCGCGGGTTGAGCGATCATGGGAAACGGGTCCCGACGGACTCGACGAGGCCGTTGGTCGGTTCTATCGATAGGAGGGGCGCGGATCTGAACGGCAGACTCGCTGAGCGCACGGACTTTCGGATATTCGTGTGGCGGTCGGAGTCCGCTACCGCTCTGCGAGCCGAAGTTGCGGAAATCCGCGCCGATTTGCCCAGCTCGCCGGATCTCGCCGCAGAACTCCAGAGGTCGGGCATCGTAACCGAAGGCCCCTGCCGCTTGGCAGTGGTGGCCAACGGCGCCGCTGATCTGGGCGCCAAGTTGTCCACCGTCATCGAGCGTGTCGACCGCGACGGGCGCAGCTTCGGGTTCCCGCAG
>JAPOYW010000088.1:0-4435 GCA_026706425.1 Gammaproteobacteria bacterium | reverse complement strand
CAGGGGGTCCACTTCGGGAATCCCGGTTCCCTTCCCGCCCGCAGTATCGCGTTCATGTTCCCTGGCCAAGGATCTCAGCGCGTCGGAATGGTGGGGGAGGTCAGTTGGGGCTATCCCGGTGCGCGGCGGCTGTGGGAGGTCGCTGACGGTGCGCTCGCGGGGCACCTGCCTCGCCCCCTGTCGCGCCACGTCTATCCAGGCACCGACGGCGGCGCGGACACAGACGTGCTGCTGAAGGAGACAGATGTGGCGCAGCCGGCGATGGGCGTTGCCGACGCGGTGGTCGGTCATGTGCTGGCCGACTTGGGCGTGGAGCCGGACATGTGCGTCGGACACAGCTACGGGGAGTACGCGGCGCTCCACGTGGCGGCGGCGCTCGGCTTCGAGGACATGGTCGTTCTCTCCCGGGAGCGGGGCCGCGCAATCGGCGATGCCGGTCGGGGCAGCCCCGGGGCGATGCTGGCTTTGGGCGCGCCGGGCGCGATGGTGGAGCGGCTGATAACGGAGTCCGGAGGCACAGTCATCGCCAACCTGAACGGTCCCATGCAGACCGTCGTGTCGGGCCGGGTAGAGGACATCGAAGTGTTGCGCGCACGATTCGCCGAACAGGGGGTGAGAGCAACGAGGCTGAACGTGGCCACCGCGTTCCATTCGCCGCTCGTCGAGTCGGCGCAAGGACCGTTGCGCGGAGCTCTGGGGCGGGTGCGGCTTTCGACGCCGAAGGTACCCGTCTACGCGAACACGACCGGGGAGCCGCATTCCGCCGATCCGGAGTCCATCCGGGAGGCGTTGGTTGACCACCTGACGATGCCCGTCCGGTTCGCCGACTGCATCGCCAACATGCACCGGGACGGCGCGCGGATCTTCCTCGAGGTTGGGCCCGGCAACGTTCTGTCGTCCCTCGCCGCGAACATTCTGCAAGGCACCGACGCGGTGGCGATCCCGGTCGACCACCGTGACGGATGGTTCGGTCTGCTGAACGCGGCGGCGCGGCTTTTCGCCATGGGCGTGTCTCGGCCGGCCGAACGCCTCCGAGAGCTGTTCGGCGGCGGGGTGCGTCCAACGCGCGAACAGCACCCGCCCGGACGGTCGGCGGGAGGGCGGAAGTATCCCGGCGACAGGTTCCTGGGCACGCTGGCAGATGCGGCGGTGATTCGCCACCAGAGGCTCATGCGGTTGTTCGTGGAGAGCGAGGCGGCGGCGATGACGCGGTTTCTGCGCGCGGCCGGGCTCGGCGAGACTGCGTCACTGCGGGTCGAGCACCGGCAGGTGCCGCCGCCCGCCGGCGTCGATCCGCTGCCGCAGGGACAGCCTCCCGCGCCCACTCGGCATGCGGGGGCGGCTTCGGCTTCAGCGGGACGCCGGGAGGCTACCGGCACTCTCGCCGGGACAGATGCGTTGGAACGCCTCCAGAGAATGGTAGCCGACCTGACGGGCTTCCCGTCGGACATGCTAGAGCCGGACCTCGACCTGGAGGCCGATCTCGGCATCGACTCCATCAAGCGCGTGGAGATACTGGTGGAGGCTCAGGATCGGTTTCCTGGGTTCGCGGACACCCTCGACGACGAGGGGACGACGGCTTTCTCGCGCCTGACAACGCTGGCGCGGATGGCCGAGTTCCTAGAGTCTGCGACCAGCGGAACCGGAGGCGGGGACTCGGAGGACGCCCGGGCGGCACGCGATGTCGTAGCCCGGCGGAACATCCTGCCGGAGCGCGACGGCGCCGATCCGGTACGCGACGAAAGGGCACCCGCGCGGCGCGCGCCCCGGCTGGTCCCGGCGGCGGCGAGCCGGCGCCGCGGACTGGGCGCCGGCAACGTGGTGGTGGCCGGCGACTGCCGCGGCATAGCGCAGGCCCTGGCCCGGAAGCTGCCCGAGCTAGTGCCGCTGGTTCTGGACGGCGGCAGGGTCGGATCGAACGCCGCGGGAACGCGGCTGCGGGAACTCGACTCGGCTGCGGGCTACATCCACCTGGGGATGCTGTCGGCGGGACCGTCGACGCTCGAACAACTGCGGAAGCGATCCGAGTTGGCGAGGAGGGATCTCCTCGGCTTCGCCGCGAATCTCAAGGCGATGGCAGCGCTGCTGCGGTCGTCGGGCGGGTTCGTCATCGTTGCCGCGCCGTTTGGTCCGAGTTCCGGCGGTGGGGATGGGGCGCCGGACATCGATCCGCTAGCGGGCGGGCACCTGGGTCTGCTGAAGTCCGTCGCGAGGGAGTGGCCCGAGGTCCGGTGCCGGGCCGTCGATCTCGGCGCATACGTCGACGTCGACGCCGCGGTCGGCATCCTCGTGAACGAAATGGGCTGCGACGACGGTGCGGTTGAAGTCGCCTACCGCGACGGCCGACGCCACGCTGTCGTCCTCTCGGATTCGCATCCCGTGGCTGGGCCTTCCGCTGGGCCGCTGCGGGAGGGCGACGTCGTGTTGGCGACGGGCGGAGCACGCGGCATCACGGGTGAGGTGGCGGTGGCGATCGCCGAACGGTGGCGGCCGAGACTGGTGCTTGTGGGCAGCACCGTGCTGGAGGACGAGAACCCGCGGTACGGGGGTTTCTCCGACATGGCCGGACTGAAGCGCGAGATCGGGACCGTTCTGGACGAATCCGGGGAGACGCTGAACGCGGCCCGCGTCGAGCGCGAGTACCGCACAGTCGTTCGCCGGCGGGAAATCCGGAGGAACCTCCGCCGCCTCCGCGACGCTGGCGCGGAGGCGGAGTACGTTGTCGCCGACGTGGGCGACCGGGCCGCGTTCGGGCGCGTTCTGGCCGACGTCCGCCAACGGTACGGTCGGATCGACGCGGTTGTCCATGGTGCCGGTATCCGGGAGGACAAGCTGCTGGTCGACAAGGACATGGAGTCGTTCGACCGGGTGCTGCGCCCGAAGGTGGACGGGGCACTGGCGCTTCTCGAACGACTGGATTTGGACAGCCTGAAACTGCTGTTCTTCTTCTCCTCCACGGCGGCCAGCTACGGCAGCGCCGGCCAGTCCGACTACGCTGCCGCCAACGAGACGCTGAACGCACTCGCACGCTGGCTGGGTGGGCGGACGCCGGCCCGCGTGGTGTCCATCGGCTGGGGCCCATGGGCGCCGGGCGTCGGCATGGTGGACGAGAGCCTGGCGCGCCGCCTCCAGCGGCGTGGAGTCGCCACGATTCCCCTGCGGCAGGGCATCGAGGCGTTCCTCTACGAGCTTGCAGCGGGCGCGAAGGGAGACGCGGAGGTGGTCTATGAATGACGAACTGTCGGACGCCGCTGTCGCGCCGGATCGCGCGCCGACTGTCGGCGGGCCTCGGGAGGATATCGCCATCGTTGGCATGTCGTGCCTTTTTGCCAAGGCAGACGGGCTGGCGTCCTACTGGAGCAACGTCCTCGACAAGGTGGACGCGGTGGGTGACGTGCCGCCGGGGCGATGGGACGCCCGGCCCCACCTGGAGGCGGATCCGGCGGACGCCGGCCGCATCCGCAGCGCGAGGGGGGCGTTCCTGGCGGACACGTTCCGTTTCGACCCGGTGAAGCTGCGGGTGCCGCCGAGCGCGATCCGCGGCGCGGACCCGGACCAGTTCCTGGTGCTGCGTTGCGTCCGCGAGGCGCTGGCGGACGCTGGCTGTGCAGACTGCCCGGACGGGCAGCGCACGGAGGTGGTAATCGGCAGGACCGCCAGCGGCGGGGCCGGTTCGGCGGCGTTCGCCCATCGCACGGAGGGTGCCCGACGGGCGTCGGATATCCTGGCGGCCTTCGACCCCGGCGCGACGGCGGAAGAACTCGCGCGCGCGCGGGATGAGATGCTCGCGGATCTGCCGCCCTTCGGCGCGGAGACGGTTCCCGGCGTGGTGCCGAACGTAGTCGCTGGGCGGATTGCCAACCGCTTCGACTTCGGAGGCGCGAACTACGTTGTCGACGCGGCGTGCGCGACGGGCCTGGTGGCCGTGGAACTGGCGGTGCGCGGCTTACTGACGGGAGCGGCGGATCTCGCGGTGGTGGGTGCCGTGCATGTCGGCACGGGCCCGGCCCTAATGGCGATGTTCGATGGCCTCGGCGCACTGAGCGGCGACGGCGTGTGCCGACCCTTCGACGCGGACGGCGAGGGCACGGTGATCGGCGAGGGCGTCGGTGTCTTGGTGCTGAAGCGCATGGCGGATGCCGAGCGGTGCGGCGACCGGGTCTACGCGATGCTGAAGGGCATCGGCTCGTCGAGCGATGGTCGGTCCACCGCCCTGCTGTCGCCAAGCGCGAGAGGGGAGCGGCTGGCCGTCGACCGCGCCTACGCCATGGCCGGCGTCTCGACCGGGACCGTAGAACTCGTGGAGGCGCACGGTACGGGCACTGCCGAGGGAGACCGGGTGGAGCTGGAAGTCCTGAACGACGTTTTCGTCGAAACCTGCTCGGCGAGGACGGTCGCCATCGGGTCAGTCAAGTCAATGATCGGGCACACGATG
>JAPOYW010000496.1 GCA_026706425.1 Gammaproteobacteria bacterium | reverse complement strand
TCCCAATCGAACGGTTCGATGCCGGCGTCGGTGATCAGCCAGACCGACGCGTTGGCGCGGTTCCGGTCCACATCGAGGAAGCCGATGGTTCCGTACTGGGTGTCGTAGTTGTGGGGGTAGGTGGGCGAGCCTGGGTTCACGCACAGGATGCCGTCGATCTCGGCGATCAATTCGGTGTGGCTGTCCCCGGAGACGATCACGTCCGGGGTCTTCTCCGGCCAGTAGCGGGCCACGAAACGTTCCAGCGTCAATCCCGGCGGTCCCTCCTCCACGGGGATGTAGTGCGTCAAACCCACCGTCAACGACTCGACCTCCACGGTCCAGACGTATTTGACCCGCGGATCTTCCGGCTGGATGGGACGCCCGCCGGACCCGTCCTCGCCATTGCCGCGGGCGCAGTAGACCGGTGCGACCCTCTCGAGTTCGTCGAGCAGAGCAAGATCGTGCACGTCGCCGCCGTGGAAGATGCAGTCGACGCCCTCGAAGGCGTCGTAGACCTGCGGCCAGAGCGTTGAGCGGGCTTCCGGGATGTGGGTGTCGGCGATCAGGCCGATTCTCGTCGCCATTGGGTTTTCGTTTCCGACAGTGATTGAGTAAATCGGCTACCTTAGCGCAAGCGTTGAACCGAGAGGGAACAAAATGCTCGACTGGGACGCCGTCCGGACGCGTGCCAACGACGACGGCGAGTTCCGCATCCACGCCAGGCTCTGGAACGCCACCGTCCGCCTCGGCATAGGGCATCGGAACTACAAGCTGCGCATCGACGACGGTTCGGTGAGATCCATCGAGCGTTGGCCGGGCGGGGTCGCCACCGACCTGGCCATCCATGCCCCGGAAGCGGATTGGCAAGCGATGCTCGCCGAGACGCCCCGCCCCTTCTATCAGGATCTCTACGCGGCGAGCATCCACCACGACTTCGAGACCGCGGGCGACACGACCAATTACTGCGCCTACTACCCCGCCCTTAGGCGGCTGATCGAGATCATGCGGGAGGTGAACAATGCCAAGTGACGCACGTTTCGACGATGCCCTTGGCCGCTACGTCTATCTGACCCTCGACGACATCGAGTACCGCGTCTACTTCGAGGAGACGGGCACAGGCGATGTCGGTCTGCTCCTGCAGCACACCGCCGGGGCGGACGGGCGGCAGTGGCGACATGTGCTCGAGGATGCAGGTCTTCAGGAGCACTTCCGCATGATCGCCTACGACCTGCCCTACCACGGCAAGTCCATACCGCCCCTCGGCAGGTCCTGGTGGACCGAGGAGTATCGGCTCACCCGGGATTTCCTGATGGCGGTGCCCATCGCCCTCGCCCACGCGCTCGGTCTCGAACGACCGGTCTTCATGGGCAGTTCCATCGGCGGCCACTTGGCAATCGACCTCGCCCTAACCCACCCGCGCGAATTCCGCGCAGTGGTCGGCCTCGAAGCGTCCGCGTACACGCCGGGCGGTTTCGTCGACGAGTTCAACCATCCGCGCATCGGCAACGACTTCAAGGCACACCTGATGTACGGAATGATGGCACCAACCAGTCCGGAGGCGTTGCGCCGGGAGACCGCCTGGGTCTACAGCCAAGGGGCGCCGGCGGTCTTCAAGGGCGACCTCTACTACTACAGCGTCGACCACGACGTGCGCAACACCGCGGCGACCATCGACACCGACATCTGCTCGGTCGACATCCTGAACGGCGAATACGACTGGAGCGGCACCCCGGAAGCGGGTGAAGAACTCGCCGCCATGATCCCGGGCGCGCGGTACAAGACCATGAAGGGATTAGGTCACTTCCCGATGAGCGAAGATCCGGAGCGGTTCCTCGCGGAGATTCGACCCGTGCTGGAGCGGATTCGCGCCGGGAAGGAACGGCGTCCGTAGGGCGACCCTATCGCGCCCGAAGGGCGCGCGGTCGCCCGCGACGGTAACGGGCGTTCCGGGACGGGACAAGCCCGTCCCCTTCCATGGAACATCCGACGAAGGGCGCATCGCGCCCTGCGGAGAATGTTCCATGATCGACGGCGGGGCTGGGCCCGAGGCGACCCGACGCACAGCGGAGCGAAGGCGCGTCGTTGCCGACGCGGTCGGGGCGGCACTGGGGCGCTACGGTTCGTGCGAGTGCGCGGCGTCGTAGGGGCGTTTCAGCCGCGGCGTCAGGCAGAAACCGAGAACGGGTTCTCGACGGTCACACCCGCGAAGTTCATACCGGCCTGCAGATCTTCCGTCAGAAGCGTTGAGCAGCCGCCCGACCGGGCCGCCTCGACGACGGCGGCATCCCAATACGAGATCCGCCACCGGCGGGTGGCAGACAGCGCGTCCAATACCAACTGGACCGTCGTCTCGACGATCCGGAAGCGCAACCACGATTCAATCAAAGCGACGGCAACGTCGTGGGGCAACGCGTCCGGTCGCGTCGGACGCGTGGCCTGGGCGTAGAACTCCTGCAGCACCTGGGTCGACAACACCAAGTCCTCACGCCCGAGAATCGCGCGGGCCGTGGCTGACTTCGAGGCTTCGTCGCCGACGGTACTGGCCGCGTAGAGCAGGACGTTGGTATCAACGAACGCCGCCACGACCGTGGATCTCGTCCCGGGACACGCGGTCTCCTCCACGAAACGCCTTGATCGCGTTTAGGGTCTCGTCCTGCAGGCGTTTCCGTCGATCGAAATCGGTTTCCTCGCCCGTCCATCGAATCAGGAACCTGCGCACAGCGGCGGACACCGAGGTGCCTCGTTCCGCAGCAGCGATACGCGCCCGACGATAGACCTCGTCATCCACCGCGACTGTGATATTTCTCATTCACACAGTCTCACATTCCATATCCCTCCCGTCAACGCCTCGGGAGGCCATGCCGACAGGCCTCACAACCGCGGATCCACCGGCTCGGATTCCATGGCGAGCACGGCGAAGACGCATTCGTGTACCCGGCGCAGCGGTTCCCGCTCCACGAATCGGTGCAGGGCTTCGAGGCCGAGGGCGAATTCCCGGCGCGCCAGGGACCGTTTCGCCCCGAGGCTCCGCTGCCGCAAACGTGCGAGGTTTTCCGCGGCGGTGTATTCGGGACCGTAGATGATTCTTAGGTATTCCCGTCCCCGGCATTTGATCGCGGGTTGGACGAGACCCTTGCCGCTCCGGGCAACGAAGTCCCAGGGCTTGACCACCATCCCCTCGCCGCCGGCTGCGGTCAGTTCCTCCCACCAGGCCGTCGCGTCCGCGCAACTAGCCTCGTCGCCCAGTTCCACAATCCGGCAGTCCGTCACGGTCAGGAGTCCATCGCCCTTACACAGGCCGGCCAGGCGCTCCATGTGCCAGCCGTGGTCCTTGTCGTCGTGCACGGCGGATTCCGTCGCCAGCAGGTGGAAGGGCGCGAGCTTGAGATCGTCCACGGTGTCCACAGGCCAGTTGTAGCGGCCGACCGCTTCCGCGTAGCCCTTGACCATCTCGGCCTTGTCCCGGAAGCGATGCGCCAACTCCGCCGTGTCGGCACCTCGCTCGCCCGCCCGTTCGAGCGCATCCACCGCCTGGGCCAAGCCAAGGCCGGCGGCATCGGCAACGCTGGCGTATTGCTCTCGGAGGAGGTCCGCCGCCTTCACCGACCACGGCATCAGTTCGCAATCGAGGATCAGCCAGGACGTATCCAGCTTCTCCCAGAGACCGCAGCGGTCCGCCGCAGCCCGAATCCGGTCCAGGACCGGCTGCTCAACACCGGCCTGTTGCCCGGTGAAGAACCGTCGGCCGGTCCGCGTATGGATGATGCCCGCTGCCCCGCCTTCCGTGCCGAAGCGAGTCCGGGCGACATCCGCGTCGCGGCAAACCACCGCGATCGCCCGGGAGCCCATGTGCTTCTCCTGGCAGACGACCCGCTCCACGCCGTTGGTGCGGTAGTAGCCGAACGCGGACGCCGGGTGTTCCAACAGATCGCCGGAATCCCTCGTCGCACAAGGCGACATCGTCGGCGGCAGGTAGATGATCCAGTTCGGCTGGACGGCGAACCGACTCATCACTTCAAGCGCCGCCGCCGCGTTTTCCTCCCGGACCGTGATGTTGGGGACAAGCCGCGTGTCGACGATGCGTTTGCCGACGACATCGTCGATGGCCAGAACGTCTCCGGACGCATCGGCGGTCTCGGCATTCGGCGCGGGTGGTCGGCCGGTCGCCGGGTAGTAGGTCTTCGCGGCAGGTACGGAGACCAGTTCCCGTTCGGGATAGCGCAACGCGGTCAGCTTGCCGCCGAACACGCAGCCCGTGTCGATGCAGATCGTCCCGTTCACCCACTCCGCCTCCGCGACCGGCGTGTGGCCGTAGACGATCATCGCCTCGCCGCGGTATTCGCTCGCCCAGTCGTAGCGCACCGGGAAGCCGAACTCGTCGGTCTCGCCCGTCGTTTCGCCGTAGAGCGCGAACTCCCGTACCGCGCCCGACGACCGGTTGAGCATTTCGTTCTTCATGCCCGCGTGCGCGACCGCCAGCTTGCCGTCGTCGAAGAGGTAGTGGCTCACCAAGCCGTCGATGAACTCCGCCACACGGTCGTGGAACGCCGGCGGTTGGGCCTCAAGTTCGGCCACGGTTCCGTCGAGACCGTGGGTCATCGTCACCCGCCGGCCACGCAGGTGGCGCAGCAGCTTCGTCTCGTGGTTGCCGGGAACGCACAACGCCACGCCGTCGGCGACCGCATCCATAACCAGCCGCAGGCAATCCACGACCCGCGGACCCCGGTCCACTAGGTCGCCCAGGAACACGAGCCGTCGCGCCTCGGGGTGGGAGATCTCATAGCCCTCGCCTTCCCTGTCGACGCGGTAGCCGAGTTCGGTAAGCAAGGCTTCCAACTCGTCGCAGCAGCCGTGCACGTCGCCGATGATGTCGAATGGACCCGGGTCGTCTCGCCGGTCCGTCCACAGGCGCTGACGTTCGACGACCGCTCCGTCGGCGTCCGCTTCGGAACGGAACTGGAACCGATAGCGGAAGCCCTCGCGGCCGAGTCGTTTCAGCGACCGACGCAGCAGTCGTACATGGTTGTGTACCACCCGCGAACCGAAGTCGCGGTCCGGTCGCCGCGCGTTGCGATCCTGGCAGACCCGCTCCGGCAGATCGAACACGATGGCGACGGCAAAGGCGTGGAACTCGCGGGCCAGGCGAACCAGCTTGGCGCGGTCTTCGGGACGTACATTGGTCGCGTCCACGACGGTGAGACGCCTGGCGGCAAGACGCTTGCGAGCGATGAATTCGAGCAGTTCGAAGGCATCCCGGGTGGCCGATTGGTCGGTGGCGTCGTCGCTGACAAGCGCCCGGCAGGCGTCGGACGAGATCACCTCGGTGGGGGCGAAGTGCTTGGCCGCGAAAGTCGACTTGCCGGAACCCGACGCGCCAACGAGGACCACTAGGCAGTATTCGGGAATCTCTATGCGCATCGACGGAAGATTCCCATCTGGGTCGGGGCCCCGAGCACCTCGTCAACCTCGCCGACCGGCTCGAAGGTCACCGTGTAGCCATGCGCCGAGGCCACGGTGTCGGCCCAGGCCGAGAACTCCTGGCGGGTCCATTCGAACCGGTGGTCGCTATGCCGCAGACCGCCGGCAGCTAGGCCCGGAAATCGGGCGTTGTACTCCCGGTTCGGCGTCGTGACGACCACCGTCTCCGGTTTCGCGAATCCGAACAGCACGCGTTCGAATGCCCCGAGACGTTCGGGATCGAGATGCTCCAGGGCTTCGATCACGGCCACGGCGTCGAAACCCTCGATACGCCGGTCGCGATACGTCATCGTCCCCTGGAGCAGCTTGATCCGTCGGCGCTGTCGTTCCGGCATGCGGTCGAGCCGGAGACGACGGGCCGCCGCTTCCAGCGCGCGGACGGAGACGTCCACGCCGACAATCTCCCGGAATCGCGGATCCGCCAGGAGTTGCTCGATCAACCGCCCCTCGCCGCATCCCAAGTCGACGACGCGCGCGGCATTGCTTTCCTTCAAGACGCGGGCAACCGCCGCCAGACGGGCATCCGACAATGTCGCAAACGCCTCGGCGCCGGGTCGGTCGCCGCTATCGGGGGAAACCGGCCCCTGGTCGTCCGCCAAACGCGCCAACGCATCGCTCGCCAAGTTGTCCCGATGCTTGAGATAACGACGCACGATGAGATCCCGGCGCGGGTGATCCTCCAGCCAGCCTTCCCCACGGGCCACGAGCTTGTCCACCTCGGCATCGCCGACCCAGTAGTGTTTGCGGCCGTCCAGCACGGGAATCACGACGTAGAGATGGGTAAGCAGTTCCGCCAACGTCTTGCGCCCCGATAGGGTGACGTTGCGGTAGTTGCCGCTCGAGCCGTCCCTGGGTTCGATGCCGATTTCATAGCCCAGCGGTTCGAAGAGTTGGCGTACTTCGTCCGCGCTTCTGCAAGGAAGCGCCGCGATCCCGGCATCGAGCTGCAACGGCTTGGCGACGAGTTCCGGCCGGTCCCGGCAGCGCCCGCCCAGGGCGCTGCCGAAAACGCGCGCGATGGCGACGCTCAGGAAGGACGATGCGACGTACGGCCGGTCGTTGACGTAGTCGGTCGACACCGAGCCGCGTCCCCGCACGAGGGCGACGGGATCGACGTCTAGCAGCAACGCCGCCGTGCAGCGCTCTTCCGACGCCTGGGGGTAGAACACATGCGCCTTGCCGAACGACAATTCGAAAGCCTGGACCCGGGCGGGATTCTTATGCAGGAGGTATCCCAAGTCGGTGGCCGGGCTATGCGTGGTCGAGATCGTGAGCAGCACGAATACAGTCACACAGGCTGTTAGGCTGCACATGATGCAGCCCGGACAGCGTTCCGTCGAACCCCTCGTGCTTGCAACGAGCGGGATAAGCTGATGCGCCCCCTGAAGGCCCTGGTTGCCGGCGGCGGAATCGGGGGTCTCACTGCGGCCCTGTGTCTCGCCAAACGAGGCCACGACGTCACGGTGTTCGAGCAGGCCCGGGGGTTCGACGAGGTCGGTGCGGGCATTCAATTGTCCCCCAACTGCACGCGCGTACTGCACGATCTCGGACTGGAAGGACCACTTCGGGCGACCGCTTTCCTGCCCCAGGGTGTCCAGTTCCGTGACTGGCGAGACGGTCGGGTCATTGCCCAGTCGGCGCTAGACGCAGATGCCGTACGACGCTTCGGCTTTCCCTACTACCACATACACCGCGCCGACCTGTTGCGCGTATTGGTGGATGCGGCGCTCACGAGGCCCAACATCGCCCTCCTCCGCGACGCCGAGGTGCGACGGTTCGACCAAGACGCCGCGCAGGTGAGACTGACGGCGGTCGGCGGCGACTACGATGGGGACGTGCTCGTCGGTGCGGACGGCATCCATTCCACCGTTCGCTCCCGGCTCTGGGGCGACGAACGCCCACGCTTTAACGGCTGCGTCGCGTGGCGGGCCCTGGTACCTGCCGACCGCCTGCCCCAAGGTCTGATTCGACCGATGGCCACGGCCTGGTGGGGGCCCGGGGGACACTTCGTTCACTACTTCGTCCGAGGCGGCGAACTGGTCAACTGCGTGGGCGTGGTCGAGAAGGCAGGCTGGGAGGTCGAGTCCTGGACGGAACGTGGCGACCACGCCGAGTTTGCCGCCGATTTCGTCGGCTGGCACGACGACATTCGACGGCTGATCGACAATTTGGACCGCGACTCCCTGTTCAAATGGGCGTTGCACGATCGCGAGCCGATGCCGCGCTGGGGCGAGGGCCGGGTCACCCTGTTGGGAGACGCCTGCCATCCGACACTGCCGTTCATGGCCCAGGGGGCTGCGATGGCCATCGAAGACGCCGCAGTCCTCGCAGCATGCTGCGATCAAGACGTTGCGGCGGCACTGCAACGCTACGAGGGTCTGCGCCGTAGACGCACCGCGCATGTCCAGCACGGGTCCCGGCGCAACGCCACGGTGTTCCATCTCGGCGGGTTCAGGGCTTGGCTGCGCAACCGGGTGGCCGGACGTGTGGCAGCCCGAACCTCGGATGGTCTGTACCGATACAACGCCCTCGAAGCCGGTCAGTCCCGTCGAGACGGCTAGGTTCTCCTTGCACGTTGAGTCAACTGAACGCCGGTGGTAGGGTGCTGCACCGAAACCGCCGACCGGAGAAGGCAGATGAACAACCCGCCCCGCCCGAGCAACGGGAATACCTAGGGCCCGCTTCCGGTCTTCTTGAAGCCCCGATCGCGGGCCGTTCTCCTTACATTACCTGCCCACGCACGATAGGAGTGCGTGGCATGGAGCACTCATGTCCAAGGAAAACGATCAGGGCACGCTCGACGCGGAGTTCGAGCGCCTTCGGGTAGTCTCGGGCCGCGTCGCCCGCGACCCCGGCGGCGTCGGAATGGACGTCGAAAGCCTGCCCGACTTCTTCAACAACGTCGCGCACCTGTGGGACGCGAAATTCGCACAAGACTACGCCCCGCTGCACCGCGCCACCGCAACGAGAGTCGCAAGAACCCGCGAGCCCGTCCGGATTCTCGACGTCGGCTGCGGCACCGGTCTGGAACTCGAGTACATCCTTAAGCGCGCGCCGAACGCTCGGATCACGGCCATGGACCAGGCGCCGCGGATGCTCGCCGAACTCGAACGGAAGTACATCGACCGGATGGCGCAGATCGATTTGCTGGAGGCATCCTGCGTGGATTGGCCAACCGGGCTCGAAGGCTTCGACTACGTCGTCTCGATCCTGTGCGTGCATCATTTTCCGCCCGATACCAAGGGGGAGATCTATCGCTGTTTTCGGTCTGCGCTAGATCCCAACGGTGCGTACGTCGAGGGCGACCAGTGCGCGGGTCTCGTCGTCAACGAGGAGGAGACTTCCGTGCTCCGCCTGTTCGAGGACTGGATTGCGAAGCTGCCCGGCGGATCTCGTGGCGAGTGGAACTACGATGTCACGCTGTCCGCGGAGACGAACCAACGGCTGCTTACGGAGGCCGGGTTCACCCGCTTCGAGGGGCCTTGGCTAGTCGACGGCGACGCGGTGTTGGTAGCTCGCCCGTAGCGCCCCAGTGCCGCCCCGGCGCGCCCTTCGGGCGCGATCGAGAATGCTCCCGCATTCTCGGATCGAATGACCGAAGCCCTTCGGAAAATCCGACGGGCGACCGCGCGCCCTACCGGGCGCGATAAGGTCGCCCCCGACGAGTCTACGCGGGGTTTTTTTGGCGCGGCGGCC